>CAYPUD010000036.1:0-8729 GCA_964413955.1 uncultured Methanosarcinales archaeon | reverse complement strand
ACAAACTTAGCACCAGCAACATCAGGCTTAGCATCCAAAGTCTTAACATCAACAACAAACAAATGTCCCTTCTTACTCAGTTTATTAAAGTCAGGCTTATGGAGAACAAAAAACTCTTCAGAAGGCCTCTTAAGAAAACCCCTGACAGCCTTCAGGAAAACCCTTAACTTCTCTAAAGACAAAGCAGCGGCAGCATTACGATCAGGCTGAACAGGATCAACAACAACCAAAGGGCTCTGAGTCTTGGACTTATTAAGAAAAAACAAAGCCCTCCCCTTGTATTTATTATAATGATCAATCACAATCTTCTTATTAGTCTTCCAAGAAGAAGCTGCCTTAAGCAGGTTAAGAAAACCATTGAAATGAATGACCAAAATATCAACAACATGACCAGAAAAACCTCTAATAAAACTCTCAGCACCATAAACACCATTAGCCTTACAGAACTGCTTAAGAAGCCTGATATCATCCTTCAGCCCAGCACCATTCTCATTCACCCACGCAACATGCAACGGACTGAAATCAGTAACATTCTGCGCTTGCTCTGGCCTGGAAATAGCAAGAACAGGAACGATCTCAAACTTAATACCCCCTTTCCTGACCCAAAAATAATCTCTGGAACCATGAACACGCTCAGGCCCAAAAGGCTTCAACACTTGCTCTAACAAACCACTTAGATCATCATCCTTATACTTCATCGCAAATTTAACAAAAACATCAACATCAAAATCACCAGACAACCAAGTACCCTTAGCAAAACTCCCGCCAAGAACAACCTTAGCAGACAACTTCAAAGACTTCAAGTTATCACTAATAGACTTAAGAAAAGGCTTGACAACATACAACACGTCAGCGACACGCTTCTTATCAGGCCTAATCCCATCAAGAACCTCAGCACAAATCCTCTTAACATCCATAAAACCTCTAAAAAACAAAAGCTTTTTTAAAAACTTTTGACTATAACACAAAAAAAGAGGTAAATCAATGACAGACGCACTCACAATCATAACAGCAATAGCAGTCCTATTGTTCGTAGGCGTAGTCTGCTCGTGGATAGCATCAAGAATAAGAATCCCTGACGTACTCCTATTACTGATAACAGGGATACTATTCGGCGTAACAAAATACAAAGGACAAGCACTCATTGAGTTCCCAAGACTCTTCCTGACAAGCGTAGCAGTATTGGCGCTGGCATTAGTCATATTTGACTCAACAGCAAGATGGAGAATAAAAGAACTAGACCAACTATCACTAAAATCCATAAAAATAGGCATAACAACAGTAATATTACAAGTAGTGCTGTTTCCAATAGCAGCACATTATGTACTGGGCATGCCAGTCTGGTTATCAATACTCTTCGGCACAATCATCTGCGGAACAGGACCAGAAGTCTTACTGCCATTAGAAAAAGAAAAAAACAAACTACTAGCAGTGCTGAAAGTGGAGAGCCTGTTCAACACACCACTTACAGTAATATTCCCCTTCGTAGTCATAGACTTGATGCAAAACGTGAAAGCCCAGTGGATCACCAGCCTAATTGAACAACTAGTGCCATTTGTAATGAAATTCATAGTAGGCATAGGCGCAGGAGTGTTTGTAGGAATAATCCTCTTCAAAATAATGCAAAAATCCTACACAGACGTTTATTCAAGCATGGCAGTCATCATCGCAGCGCTGCTATCATACGTACTGGCAGAAAACCTTGGAGGGAGTGGAGTACTCGCAGTAACAGCACTCGGACTATTTTTCGGAAAAACACTCCAAAAACAAAGAACCAGCCTGCTCAGCGCAGAAACAGTTCTGGCAAAAGCAATGTTCATATTCGTGTTCGTGCTTCTAGGACTGGTCATCCACTTACCACTAAACAAAACATTCTTCATACAAAGCCTGACATTATATGGCGCGTACTTACTGATAAGATTCATAGGAATAGTAATAAGCACAAGAAAAGAACATACATTCAAAGAAAGAATCTTTCTGACACTGAACTCCCCAAAAGGAATAGCCACAGCAACAGTCGTGTTCATACTCGCAGTATACAACATAGAAGGTATGAACATGGTTCTGGACCTGACCTTAGCAATAGTCCTCTACTCACTCGTACTATCCAGTATAACGATAACCATGCGAAAATGGCTGCTAAACAATGAAACAAATCATTCTTGATACAAGCCTGATAATCAGCTGCATTGAATTCAAGATAGACTGGGAAAAAGAACTGAACAAGATAATTGATGAAAAATTCAGGATAATAATACTTGATAAAGTCCTGACAGAAATTGATAAAGTAATAGAAAAAGGAGGGAAACAAGGCAGATATGCAAAACTAGCAAAAGAAATCCTAAAGAAAAGGTATCCAGTCAAAAAAACCCAAAAAGGCCATACTGATGACATATTATTGCGTCTGGCAAAAAACAGCATAATAGCAACACAAGATAAAGAACTGAGAAGAAGAATAAAAGAACAAGGGAGACCACGCATATTAATAAGACAAAAGAAATACTTAACAATTGAGAAATAAATGAAACAATCCAAAAACTATTTCCAATCAGGATGCCAATCTTCCCCAGAACTATTAGTTAACTGAACAAGACCAGAACCATCAGCATTCATAACAAACATCCTTCCGCCCGCTATCTGTTTTAAACTGAAAATAAAACAATGCTGAAAAAATCTAACTGAAGACTACGCTTGGCTGTAAATGTACAGGTAAGTTGGCTTAGCCCAAATAAATCAGAAAGCTTTTTAAATGAAAGCAAAAAAACGATAAATGATGAGATGCCAGAGCTTTCTAAAAGAAGCGGCTGCTGGCATTGATGCAGGCAAAAGAAAATGTTTTACAAAATACAAGTAAAAGACCACATAAGGGTGGCTCCCAGACTCTTTAACCTAAAAGTCGAAGAAGCAGTGCTGAAAAGCGCACAACAAAAATACACAGGGTTGATAGACGCACAATTAGGGATACTAGTGGATGTTACTGACGTAAAAGAGACAGGAGAAGGCATAATAATCCCAGGAGATGGAGCAAGCTATTACGAAGCGACAATAGAACTGCTGACATTCATCCCAGAACTCCAAGAAGTCATAACAGGAAAAATAAGAGATATCGCGGATTTTGGAGCATTCATAACAATGGGGCCTCTTGATGGAATGATCCATGTCAGCCAAACAATGGACGACTTCGTAAGCTTCGCAAAAGACAAAGTCCTATCAGGAAGAGACACAAAAAGAACATTGAGGATAGGCGACACATGCAGAGCAAGAGTGATTGCAGTAAGCTTCAAAGACCCAAACAACCCAAAAATAGGGTTGACAATGAGACAACCAGGCCTGGGCAAAATAGAATGGCTGGCAGAAGAACCAAAAAAGCCAGCAAAAAAAACAGAAAAGAAAAAATAAAACCACAAAAAAATGGCAAAGAAAAAAGCATGCAAACATGACAAATTTTTGACAGAAGAAGACACCTGCCCATTATGCAAAGGAAACAAATTCGTGCTAAACTGGAAAGGAAGAATGTACATCCTTGATTACGAAAAAAGCGAGATCGCAAAAAAAATAGGCATCACAGCAAACGGAGAATACGCAATAAAGGTGAGCTAAATGGAAATCAACATAACAGAAGAAAAAAACAACGAATTCCTCAAAAGAAAAGAACTGAAAGGAACCATAACATTCACAGCAGCAACACCAAGCAAGACAGAAGTGACAAAAAAACTATCAGAAATGACAAAAACAGACGAGAAACTGACACTCGTAAAACACATACACACACAATTCGGCAGCCAAAAAGCAAAATTTATAGCTTACATCTATGAAAACGAAGAAATGAAAAACAAAATAGAACCAAAAAAGAAAGAAAAGAAAAAACAAGGGGCACAGTAAATGGCAAAAAAACAAAAAGCAAAAAAACCTGAAAAAAAGATACACACAAGATATGAAAAGAAAGGAGACAAAATAGAAAGAAAAAACCCCTTCTGCCCAAAATGCGGACAAGGATATTTCATGGCAGTCCACGGAAACAGAAGAACCTGCGGGAAATGCCATTACACAGAGTTCATCAAGGAAGAGAAATAAAGTTAAAAGAAAACCTCTTACGTTCTTGAACAGCAAAAAACTAAGTTACTAGCATCTCCATAAATCAGAAAGATTTATAAAATGTTACCACTCTATGATAAGAAGGGTGAAGACAAATGCCTAACAATAAACAATTAGAGAAAGACCTCGAACGCTGGAAAGGATACTTCAACAAATTCAGAGAGAGACATAACTCATTCAAAACAATAACTGACGGAAAAAACTTTGGACTGAAAGAAATAACAGATAAAGAACACACAATACTACTAACAAAAGGAATAATAAAAGAAATACAAACAACATACAAACCAATTGATGGAAACTTCAAACCATTAGTGCACGCACTATCAGGAGCATACACAATAAGCAACTTCTATGATGAAATAGAAAAAATAAAACAAGACTTCGCAGAACAAAGCAGCCCAGGAATAACAACAAAAAAACACCTGCCAGAACTACTCACACTTGAAAAAAAAATACAAGACACCTTCAAAAGAGTCAGAAAAAGGTTTGGAATGGAAGAAACTTTTGAAAAAGGCGGACAAATCGCTCTTGAAAAACTAGGAATAAGATGCACACAAGAACTCACAAACTTCCAGATAATAGAAGAAAACCTACAAGCATATCTTCCAACAAAAAAAATCATCAACAAAGAAACAATAAAAGACCCTTACTATAAAATAATCATACGAGAATTATGGAACATACAAGAACAAAGCAGAAGAGGAGAAATCACAACAGAAGAATACCTGAAACAAACACTGCTAAAAGAAAGAGAACTCTACATAAACATAACAAGAATGACAAAGACACAAATCGATAAAGAAGTGAAAACAATAGAAGAAGAATTAAGAGAAAAAAACCTATTGCCGACATTCGCAGGAGCAAAATATGTTCTTGGAGGAACATACGAACCAGAAAAAATAAAGACTGAAGACGAGCTAACAAGCCTCCTGATAGAATCAAGAGGAATAACAAACAGGATAAAATACGAACTCAGCAAACAAAAGAAAGACAAAAAGACAATCCACAGCCAAGCAACAATCGGAGAAGAAGATTATAACCAAGAAACACAAAATACAGATGCTTCAGAGATAGCAATAATTATAGCAAAACAAGGAGCAGAATTCGCAGCAAAATATGTCATGAGCATCTTAGAATTAGGAGATAAATACAGAAAAGAAATCCACAAAATGGAAAAGGTCATCTACAAAAGAATAAAGAATCCTGCACGAGAAATAAAAAACTTAAGAAAAGGCATGATCGAGAAAGCAGAAAAAGAAGCAAAAGAAATCAGAAAAACATTTGAAGAAGAAATAATAGAATACATGAAAGCTTATGAAAAAAACATCAACCACCCATTCTATATAGGCTTGTTTGAAGTGCTGAAAAGCTATGGCATGAGAGACCTGATAGGAACAATAGGAGAAAGAGTCACAGGGGATATCTACAGGACAGAAACACTAAACTTAAACTTAAGAGAAACAATGTCCCTGAAATTCAAACCAAATGATGAAAAGGAGAAGGGACAAGGCATTTAGCAGTTTTTTTGGTGGTGGCGCTCAACCTTGACCCAAACCAAAGCGCTGCGAGTGGCGCCCTGCATCACAGCAACTCCTCCTATTAGAGTTCAACTAACATCTTGAAAAATAAGAAGAAAAAGAAATATAACAATGTTCTGTAAGTAAAATACGACAAAACGTATTTAGAAAATCTTTTCAATAAACTCCCTAACTTCTTCCAAGATCTTCTCCTCACCATCAACCTTTCTATCACTCATAAGGATTCTGCCATTACAAACAGTATGAGTAACACAATCACCCCTCGCAGAATAAACAACATTAGAGATCAAATCATAACAAGGAAAAAGATTAATATTTTTAAGGTCAACAAGAATAAAATCCGCAAGCCTGCCTTCTTCAATCCTTCCAGCATTAACACCAAAGAATTCAGCAGCCTTCTGAGTGGCCATGGAATAAACCTGAGAAGCAGGAAGCAAACAAGGAGAAAGATTACATACTTTCTGCAACAAAGCAGCAAACTTCATCTCCTCAAACATATCCAAATTATTATTTGAAGCACTACCATCAGTCCCTAATAACACCCTAACACCAGACTTAACCAAATCACGAAAACGCAAAACACCTGAAGCAAGCTTAGCATTAGAAACAGGATTATAAACAATAGTCGGCTTTGTTCTAGTGAGAATATTGATTTCATTATCATCAAACCAAACACCATGAGCAGCTATAACATTCTTATCAAGAAAATTGAAACTGTCAAGATACTCAACAGGCCTTAAATTAAAATTCTTTAAAGAATCATCAACCTCTTTTCTAGTTTCAGAAAGATGAATATGAATCAGCCTGCCATCCTCTTCAACCAAATCCTTAAATTTCAACAAATTCTCTTTAGAAACAGTATAAATAGCATGAGGGCCATAAGCAAACTTGACCAATTCAGAATCCTTAGGCAATCGAGGAAATGGCATACCATCAACAAAAGCAGAAGCAACACAAGCCCTAACGCCCAATTCCTCAGCAGCTTTAGCAACCTGCTCAGGAAACCAATACATATCATTAAAAAAAGTAGTTCCTGACTTAATCATTTCAAGAACAGCAAGCTTAGTCCCAACATAAACACCCTTTTCTTTGAATTTCTGCTCAACAGGCCAAACCTTAGCAAGCCAATCATTCAAAGAAAAATCATCAGCAAAGCCTTTAAGCAAAGACATAGCAGCATGAGTGTGCGAATTAAAAAAAGAAGGTAAAATTGCTTTGTTTTTAGCATCAATCTTAAACTCTGCCTCAACACTAATGTTTTCAGAGATTTCAGTAAAAGAATTATCATCTATGTAAACATCCCTTTTTTTATTGTTTAAAAAAATATTCTTGACCAAAATAGACATGAAAACACCCTAAAAAAGCCTCCGGAGGGAGTTGCACCCTCGACCTGCTGATTACAAGTCAGCCGCTCTGGCTACTAAGCTACGGAGGCAACACATCAAGAAGAACAGAAACATTTTAAAAACTTTTTGGGCAAACAACAAAATAATGGAAGAAACAAAAGAAAAATACAACAAACTAAAGAAAAAATTCACACAACTACCTGATTTTGACAACATCAACAAAGAATTTGACATAGAAAACACAGACAAGATAAGCCTTGCAAGCATACGAAAAAAAATAGAAGAAAAAATAGAACTCTGCCTAGACGCACTAGAAAGAATACTAAACCCAGAACCAACAAACCTCGCTGACCTGTACGAATACAAATTCTTCACACAAGAAGAAAAAGAATACGCGTTCAAGATATTCAAACAACTGATGCAACTCTACAGAGCATCACTAGAATCAGAACTGACAGCAAACAAAGAAGAACAAGCAAAAACAATAAACAAGATCTGCGCAGAATTCCCAGAACAAAGAGAAAAAATGATCCCACTAATAAAAAAATCAAAAGAAAGCTGGAAAAAAGACATAGAACACAAAGAAATACTAAGATACATGGGGTGAAAAAAAATGAAAAACATCATACTATTAGGAATGGCAGGAAGCGGAAAAGGCACGCAAGCCAAACTACTCGTTGAAAAGTACGGATACAAACACATAAGCGCAGGAGACCTGCTAAGAGAAGAAACAAAAAAAGGAACAGAACTAGGAGAAAAAATAAAAGAAATAATGAAAAAAGGAGAACTCCTCCCAGATGAAACAATAATTGAACTGATCAAAAAAGCAACACAAGGCTGCGAAGGCATAATATTCGACGGATTCCCAAGAACACTCGAACAAGCAAAAGCATTAGATGAATTCTGCGACATAAAACTAGTCATAAGCATAGAACTTCCAGATGATGTTGCAGTGGAAAGGCTGACAAAAAGAAGACAATGCAAAAAATGCGGGTACATAACAACAGACAAATATGAAAAATGCCCAAAATGCGGCGGAGAACTCTACCAAAGAGAAGACGACAAAGAAGAAGCGATCAGAAAAAGACTAAAAATATACCATGAAGAAGTCGAGCCACTAAAAGAATACTACAAACCAAGAGGAATAGTGCGAATAATCGATGGAACAAAAACAATAGAAGAAATACACAAAGAAATAACAGAAATAATAGAGAAAGAATGAATGAGGAGAGTTATGATCAGAAGTGAGAGCTTTTTGGTAAAACAAGATGTGTGCGAAACAATGTGCGCAGTAACAACAAAAAACTCTTGAGTTGAACAAGAGGCGCGCTGCAAACAAGGTGAGCAGTAACAGTAAAAGACTCTTGAGCTGAACATTAGGCGTCCTGTTTGGCCGCGACTTATTATTTGTTGAAGTTTTTTCTGAAAGAGAATTGCTGAGTTGAAGGCAGTTTTTAGAGGAAGCAAAAGTATTCCCTGAAGATAAAAAATCGTAAAGTTATTAGCGGGTTTTATCAGGAAGATAATCTGTCTGCAGAAAAAAGAAAAATTCAACAGATTGTTGAAGCAAGAAACTCAGCCACAATATAGAACTGCGCCAAACAGGCGCACTAGAATTCAGCTAAAGAAAATGCATCATCGCTAAACACAAAGCTGGGTGCTATGAGTATCATCAAGGTTTGCAATCAACCAAAATTCTGCCTGATAAACTCTGTGGCGTAACTGCCTTTAGAAAGAAAAAACTCAA
>CAYPUD010000035.1:0-8734 GCA_964413955.1 uncultured Methanosarcinales archaeon | reverse complement strand
TGAAACATTTATAGCTGTCAAAGAATCATCCTTATTCTTAATTACAAAATCAACTTCGTTGCTGTTCTTCCAATAAAACACTTCTTTTTCTCTTCTTTTAAGCTCAATAAAGACTAAATTTTCAACAAGCCTCCCACCATCCTTTGAGAACCTGAATGAAACTGCATTTCTCAAGCCATTATCAATACAGTAAATCTTTCGGGGCATCTGAATCATAATTGACTTTTTCACTGAATAAGAAAAAAAGTTGACTTGAAACAAAAGGTATGCGTCTTCGAGAAAACTAAGGTATTCTTTAACGCTGTTCAAGGAAATTCCAACTGTATTAGCCAACTTATTATAACTGAACAATGTGGAAACATTTGTTATGAGATAATGCACTAATTCAGACAATTTAGCTGTTTCCCGAATGTTTTTCGAGCTGATGACATCTCTCAATAAGATGCCATCAAAGTATTCTTTTAGTCTCATTTCAGCAACGTCGTCGTCTTTCTCTAAAACTACTTCTGGAAACCCTCCCTTATCAAGAAACTCTCCGAAATAGTGTATGATTTCTTCTTTTTGCAAAGCCAAACTCTTGATTTTCACTCCTTTAAATTTAAGAAATTCTGTGAAAGACAAAGGGAATACATTATTCGTAAAAATCCTTCCAGTCAACAACTTTGATAGGTTGCTTGACAACATGGAGTTGTTTGAGCCTGTGATAAGAAACTTGATGTCTTTACCATGCAAATCATAGTATTTCTTAATCCACTTTTCCCACCCCGAGATTGTTTGGATCTCATCAAAAAAAACATATTTTCTTCCTTTAGGATTGTTGATCTTAAGGAATTCACTAAAAACAGCCTCAATTGTCTTAATACTTTTTTCCTGCAAAGGCTCATCAAAATTGAAATAAAGAATGTTCTTAGCTGAGACACTCTTCAAAAGAAAATCAATCAATTGATAGATAATAGTGGATTTTCCTGAACGCCTAACACCTGTCAGGATTAAGACCTCTTTCGATGGCAGCAGTCTTTTAAGTCTGTCTAGAACATCTTCTCTTAATATGAGTTTTTTGTTTTCAGGAACTTTTCCAATATCCCACCAAGTATTCCATTTAGTTAAGATACCCTTCATTTAGTTCACAAAAGCTCATTTATTTATAAAGCTTTTCATCATACTGAAAGGTTTGATGGCAAAACCTTGCATTGTAATGAAAGGATTAAAAATAAGTTATAAATGTTACAGTTGATTGTAACAAATTCAACAAAAATGTTACGTTTTAGTGTAACATTACTTAAAGAACTTGTCAATGACCATCTTCAGAAATATCTTCACAGCATTCATGCTGCTCTGGCCTTTCTTCATAGAATAAGAAGAATACTTGATTGTTACAGGGACTTCTTTATATTTTAGCTTGTGCTTTGAGATCTCATCAAGGATTTGAGACCCATGCTCCATCCTATCAGCAGTAATCCTGATCTTTTCAGCAGCGTCTCTTGAGAACGCCCTAAAGCCATTATGAGTATCTGTTATTTTCAATCCATAAAACAGCCTGCACAAAAGCGCTCCTGCCTTCAGGATAAGCTTTCTGGAAAAAGGAAGATTTGCCCTCTTATCAAGAAATCTTGAGCCTAACGCAACAGAATAACCTTCAGACAAAGGAGCAATAAGGTCTTTAATCTCAGAAGCTTCGTGCTGACCGTCTGCATCAAAAGTAACAATAATATCAGCATTATTTTGAAGAGCAAAATCAATCCCTGTCTGCAAAGCAGCTCCTTGGCCTCTGTTTATGCAATGCTTTAGCGCAAAGGCTCCTTTTTCTTTTGCTATATCAAAAGTCCTGTCAGAAGAGCCATCATCAACCACAACAATATTATCATATCCTTGAGCTTTAAGGCTGTCAATAACACTGCCTAAACTCTTCTCTTCATTAAAAGCTGCAATAACGATCCAAATATCCCTCATTTTTAACATTCTTATTTTGACTTATTTAACTTATTTTCTATTCGTTCAAGACGTTCCTGAATATCACTAAATACAGGATTCCTTTTTGTGACTGCCCTGCTCTCTTCGCTAAAAAAGCCAAGCTTAATATCAACATGGCCAACAGCAATAGCTCCAAAAATAGAGATAACGAACAAAGGAAGGAACCAATGAGTCAGTTGAATATCTATGCCAAACTCCTTAAGCCTTGAAAGCATAAGAAATAATATCATGCCTGAGTTGATTATTGCAACATAAGACATTGACCTCTGCAGCCTGACTTTAGATTCTGCAAGAAGCCTCCTCATCCTCTGAAAAATTGTGTTTTCAACCATAAACTGCCTTAAAGACCTCTTTCTTTATAAATTTTACTATTTTTTAGTGGTTAATCATGCTTCTTATTTCCTCTGGAATAGCAGAGGAAAAATGGCTAAAATCCTCTGGAGTAGCAGAAACATTTAAAAAGAAAAAAAGAAACAAAGGAAAAATATGGAAAACATAAAAAACGCAATCAAAACATTAAACCCATGGTGGGCCAAAAAAAAGATACTAGAAGAGAACATAATAGAAAGGTCAATACTAAAAGATATCATAAAAACTCTTAAAGCAAAACAAATTAAAGACATCCTGGGGGTCAGAAGGTCAGGCAAAACAACAATACTTTATCTTCTGATAGATCATCTGATTAAAAAAGAGAAAGCAAACCCAAAAAAGATAGTCTTTCTAAGCTTTGATGAAATCAACATAGGAACTGCTGATTTTGAAGACATAGAGAAAGCGATCTATCAAATAAACCCTGACCCAGAATACTTGTTCATAGATGAAATACAAGAGAAAAAGAACTGGGAAAAATGGGTGAAGCAATTATACGACCAAAATAAATTCAAACAAATCATTGTATCAGGTTCAAATGCATCAATACTCTCAAAAGATATAGGAAAATTGCTGAGCGGCAGGCATATCACAATAAAAGTTCACCCCTTCTCATTCAAGGAATACCTGAAAGCCAATGGGTGGAAGAACTTCAGAAAAGAATTCATTGAATTAGAGAAAAACAAGGTGCAACATTACCTGATGCAGTACCTAAAAAAAGGAGGATTCCCTGAGACAATAAAAAAAGATGACGAACTGATAAGCAGAATCCTGATAAACACTTATAATGACATAATCTCAAGAGATATTGCTTCAAGGCATAATGTTGATCCTGACAAAATAGACCTACTGACAAAATACTTATTCACTAATATAACTAAAGAATACTCGTACAATAGTTTAGCAAAAGCAATAGGAATCAACATAGAAACAATTGAGAAATACCTCAATTACTTGAAAGAATCATTCATGGTGCTAAATCTAGACATATTCTCTTTTAAACTAAAAACACAATACAAACAAAACAAAAAAATATACGCAATAGACCTCGGACTAAGAAATTCAATAGCATTCAGATTCTCAGAAGACATCGGAAAACTATATGAAAATGCTGTATTCCTAAAACTAAAAAGAGAAGGAAAAGAAATTTATTACTGGAAAAATAAAAGTGAAGTTGATTTTGTGGTAAAAGAGGGTATTGCAGTTAAAGAACTGATTCAAGTAAGCAAAAACATCAAGAACAAAAAAACAAAGGAAAGAGAAATAAAAGGACTGATAGAAGCAGCAAAAGAATTCAAACAAAAAGAAGCAAAAATAATCACAGAAGACACAGAAAAAGAAGAACTCATCCAAAACATAAAAATAAAATATATTCCATTATGGAAATGGCTGTTAGTGAATGAGCAAAAAGAAAAAGATTATAAATATCTCAAACAGAGAGAAATAAAATGAAGATAATCATAGAAGAAGGAGAACCAGAGACGATCGAGACAGAACTTCTCATTCTCGGAACATACGAAGATTGTCTGGGAAAGACAGCAAAAAAAATTGACAAAGAGCTTGACAACGAACTCACAAGAGCCATAAAAGAGAAAGAATTCACAAGTGAGTTCGGCCAGATAAAGATACTGAGCACAGCAGGAAAATTCAAAGCCAGAAATATCCTGATAATAGGCTTAGGAAAAAGAAAGGACTCAACAATATCCACACTCAAAAAAGCAATAGGATTAGGAGTGAGAATAGCAAGAGACACAATAGGAGTGAAAAACTTTGTCACAACAATCCACAGAAACACAACAAAAGACAAAAATACAATTCAGGAAAGAGTGCAGGCAGTTACAGAAGGGATACTTCTTGGATCATACCAATTCATAAAATACAAGACCCAACACACAGATAAGATCAAAAAACTTGAAAGCGCAAAACTATTCCTGCAAAAAAAAACAGAAGAATCAATAAGCTCAGTAAAAAAAGGGGAAATAATTGGAAAAGCCGCTAATTTTGTCAGAGACTTAGTGAATGAGCCAGGAAGTGAGTTGACTCCTGAAAGATTTGTGGAAATCGCAAAAAAAGAATGCAAAGATCTGGGAATAAAAATCACAGAATTCAACAAGAAACAGTTAGAGGAAAAAGGCTTGAACGGCATATTAGCAGTCAACAAAGGCAGCGTGAATGAGCCAAGATTTCTCGTGCTTGAATACGAAGGCAAAAAAGAGAAAAGCATAGCTCTTGTCGGAAAAGGAATAACATTCGACAGCGGTGGCTTAGACCTAAAAAGCGCAGCAGGAATGGAAACCATGAAATCAGACATGGCAGGAGCAGCAACAGTGCTTGGCGCGTTGATTGCAGCAGCAAAACTGAAATTAACCACACAAATCTATGGAGTTATAGCTCTGACAGAAAACATGCCAGGAAATAATGCTTACAAGCCAGGGGACATCATAAGGACGTACAGTGGAAAAACAATTGAAGTCCTGAACACAGACGCAGAAGGAAGAATAGCGCTTGCAGACGCTTTAGCTTACGCAGAAAAAGAACTAAAGCCAAACGCAATAATCGACTTAGCAACACTCACAGGAGCTTGCGTAATAGCATTAGGAAGCGTTGCAGCAGGAATGATGGGAGATGAAACAATAATTCATAAATTAAAAGAAGCGTCAAGAACAAGCGGAGAGAGAGCCTGGGAACTGCCATTATGGATAGATTATTTGCGGCAAGTAGAAAGCGACATAGCAGATGTGCGCAACTTAGGAATTTATCCTAAAGAAGCTGGAGCGATAACCGCAGCAGCATTCCTGAAGAATTTTGTTGAAAAGACGCCTTGGGCGCACATTGATATCGCAGGAACAGCATACACAACCACAGAAAAAGAACTCACAAAAAAAGGAGGAACAGGATGGGGTGTGAAACTCCTCACTACATTTTTAGAACAATGGAAGTAAAAGTCTGCGAACTATCAGAAATAGAAAACAACAAAGGAAAGCTGTTTGAGATCAAAGACAAAAAAATAGCGATCTTCAGAAAAGGCGAAGAGACATACGCTTTAGATGGAATATTTGCAGGTGAAAATATTGCTGACAGCAAATTGATAGGGTATAAGATAACAATACCTTTTGAGAACATAGAAGTTGATATCAGGACAGGAAAATTTGTTCTGGTCCCGAGAAACAAGATAAAAACATACAAGACAAAAGTGAAAAACAATAATATTTACATCAAACTATAAAAGAAGTAACTAAAACAATGGCAGAAAAAATAAGAGCTACAGTTCAGGAGATAAAGATAATTAGTGAAAGGTTGAGGATTTTTCGGCTTGTCTGGGAAGGAATTGAAAACTTTAATTTCAAAGCAGGACAATTTGTGATGTTAAGTTCGGACGATTTTCTTGATGAAGGTAACAAGCCAGTCAAGAGAGCATACTCAATTGTAAATGCTGAACATGAAAAAAGCTATCTGGAATTATGCATATCAAAACAACAATACTTCTCAAAATTTCTCTTTGAAGAAATCAAAGAAGGTGATGTTCTGAACTTAGAAGGCCCTTTCGGAACATTCTTGCTTGAAGGCTGCGAACAAAATATCACATTCATCGCAGGAGGAACAGGAATTGCGCCAATGGTAAGCTTCATAAGAACCCTAAGAAGAGAAGGGTGTGACAAAGACATCTGGCTATTCTACAGCACAAGAAAAGAAGAGGATATGGCGTACAGAAAGGAATTTGAAGAATATGCCAAAGAAAACAAGAAATTCCATTACATACCTTCCTGCACAAGGGCCTGTGAGAACTGGAAAGGAAGAAGAGAAAGGGTCACAGAATTCCTGCATGAATACATCACAACAGACCGGCCTTGTTACATCTGCGGACCTCCAGCAATGGACCAAGCAGTGAAAGATAAATTAAGAGAGATAGGAGTCAGTGAAAAAAATATTCATGTAGAGAAATGGGGTTAACTTTATTCTGAACTGAACTTGATGACCACAGGATTGCTTGTTGTTTCTCTCACACGATAATCTGTCCTGAATTTTGCCACAGCAACAGGCAGCCTAAGCCCGCCAAGAATACTCAACTTGCTCCTGATGCTATAAGTAATAATTCTGTGCTCTTTTGGCTCCACCTGACCAAGATTCCACTTGACAAGAGTGCCTTTAGACTCACTTTTGGTAACATTTTCAGGAGGGACTGTTGAAGCAGAATTATCAGGGATGTATGTTGCAATCTTGGGAATTAAGTCAATCATCTCAAAATTAGCAACCTTCCTATAACCCCTATGAATGACATTAAGAACAACCTTAACATCAGAAATCCCGCCTTCTCTCGTGCGGATGACTCTCGCAGACTTTTTTATTATCACAGGACTCCTAAAGACAAAATAACCAAAAATTATCACAAAAAAGATGACAAACGCCCAAAAGACAGGACGATAATTCACTATTACGAATAATTCCGCAGACTCGCCAGGCTCAAGAAAAACATCCCACTCAAGAGCATTCCTCACTATGCTTAAGTCCTCGCTGCTGCTCAAGAACAATCGTTTCAGGCTGCCTGCGTAAAAAGAATAAGTGTAATAATGCGCGCCATTACCCTTGTTGATGAGCTTCACATGAGTCACAGACTTAAGAAAAGAATCATCCTCTGATACGTTTTCTTCAATACCGCCATAACTGATTATCCTGACTGGCGTAGGAAAAAGATCAAACTGGTACGCCCTCTCCTGCTCAGGAACAAGCAAAGTGACATAAAAAACATCCTTCTGGGGCTTGGTTAGAGGGTCGAAGTTAACAATGAATTTGACTTTTTTTTTCTCTAAAGGCCCTAAAGAAGTTGTGTAGTCCTTGTTCAAGACATTACTTCTCACTTTTATTTTTACAACAGAAAGATTCCTCCTATTCTTGTTCTCCAAATCAATAACAAACTCATAAGGCTCTCTCGGATCAATTTCAGTCTTAAAAGCAGGAGTGGCCTTGACAGCAGGCAAATACTCATCAGAAGGCAAATACTGAGAAGCAGTCTCAATAGTCACACGATCCTCAACTTTTTCTCCGCTTGAGACCATCCTAAAGATCAAAGGAACACCATAAATCCCCGGGTTGACATTCAAAGGCCTGACGATTAATTTAGTGCTGAACACCTCATGAGACGGCACCCTCAACACATCCCCAGTGCGAATATCCCACAAAACATCAGGGCTATAAAGCTCAAACAACTCATCAGACAAAGAAGAATGCTTGATCGTCAGATTAAAGACAGCGCTCTCATTGAGTAAGATTTTCTGGTTTTTTGGTGAGATCTCAACAATAAAAGCAAGACTAACTGAAGAAAACAGCAAAAACAAAAGCAACAAACTAAAATATTTACCCCTCATTTTTAAGAAGAAAAGAATAAACTGAAGTATATAAACTTTTTGCAGAAATGCTTGGCTTAACTTCCAGAACAGAATCTTTTGCTGTAAAAGCGGCAATTTTAATCAGAAATTCGATAACTTTAAATATCAATTGATATTATTAATTATCAAATGAAAAGAACAAATATCAAAGAAACAATAAAAGAACACTTTTTCCTCAATCCCTCAGCAAAATTAAGAGTGAGAGAAATAGAAAGAACCCTAAAAATCCCCCTTCCCTCAACAATCAGATATTGCAAAGAACTAAAGGAAGAACACATACTCACAACAAAACAAATAGGCAAAGTAACATTCTACACTGCAGACAAAACATCAGACCAGTACAAACTTGACAAAAGACTCTTCAACATAAAAAAGCTTTACACTTCAAAAATCATAGACTGCCTAAGACAAGAATTCAGCAATCCACCAATAATCCTCTTTGGTTCATACTCAAAAGGAGAAGACATCGAAACAAGCGACATAGACCTCTACATTGAGACACCAAGCCAAAAAGAACCTTCCTTGAAGAACTTTGAAAAAAAACTGCACAGAAAAATCCAAATATTCAAATCAAAAGACATACAAAATATCAAAAACAAGCACTTAGCAAATAATATCCTCAATGGCATCACAATAAACAATTACATAGAGGTGTTCAAATGAAAGAAACAAACTGGGAAGACTCTAAAAACATAGCTTAGGAATCAACCCAAAATCTTATTTCTTCTCCTTCACAGAGATGCAATTCACTGGGCAAATGTCAGCAGCCTCCTGCGCTTTTCCAGGATCATCAACCTCAAGAACCTGCGTCTTAAACTCATCATCCAAGGTCTTAGCGCCTTTTAATCTGGCTTTTCCAGTCTCGCTGTCAATCTCCCAATGATCAGGGTCAATAGAAACACAAGCCCCGCAACCAATACATTTCTCATGTTCTTGCTTAATCTCCCAAACCATGAAACTCACCTCAAAAAGCAAGAAAAACCAATTGTTTTTTATAATTTACTAAAACA
>CAYPUD010000034.1:0-8749 GCA_964413955.1 uncultured Methanosarcinales archaeon | reverse complement strand
GCCACGCGAAAGATAGGTTAAGAGTAAATGTAAAGATTTTTAGGTGAATAAGAAGCGCGCGAAACAATTGGAGCAGTAACAGTAAAAGACTCTTAAGTTAAACAAGAGGCGCGCTGTTTGCGCGCGAACTGATGATTGTTGAAGTCTTTATTTGAAAGAAAGATTGCAGGGTTGTCGGCGGATCTTTTTAGGAAGAAGATTTTTTCTATGAATGGAAAGATTTATAAACAATTGGAAATATATGTTTCCACATGGAAAGAAAATTAACCATACTAAAGCCTTTTTTTGAGGATCCGAACAGAAAATTCAGCATCAGAGAACTCTCCAGAATCTTAAAAATCAATCACACAACAGTCAGGCAGCATCTGGATAAGTTATCTAAAGAGAATTTTTTATCAGTAAAAAAAGAAGGCGTGTATTCCTTCTATAGGCTGGTCCAAAACAAAAAAACAACAAACCTGAAACTGTATTATAATCTGGAGAAATTAAGAAAATCAGGGTTGGTTGAGGCATTAGAAAAGGATTATGACCTGCCTGTGATAGTCTTATTCGGAAGTTACGCATCTGCCACAGATGATATCACCAGCGATGTAGATTTATGCATCATATCAGAGGTTGAGAAAAAATTTTCATCAGAGAAATATGCCAAGAGGCTGAACAGAAACATAAGCATACACAAATTCAATAAGAAATCTTGGGAAAAGACAAAGAAAGCCAATCCTGAACTGATAAACAGCATCTGTAATGGGATAGTCTTATCAGGAGAACTAGAGGTCTTATGATGAATTTTGAATTTAGCTTAATCAGCGGAAAAGCAAAAAGAGTAAAACCAAACAGAATAAGAGCTTCAAGCTGACCTAATCAACACATTCCTTCACTTTTCCTGAATAGTTAATAAATCATATAAACGAGCTTAGCCTTTCAATGAGAGATGGCATTTTTAATTTCAAAATTTATAGTATGGCCGTTCCTGAAGCTGTTCATTAAGAGGATTGAAGGGTTGGAGAACATTCCAGACAAGCCTTCTTTGATAGTGAGCAGCCATTCAAGCCTGATAGATGGAGTGATACTGCTATTTCTCCTTGCTTGGCATAAGAATAAAAGAGCGAGAGCGGTAGTGACAAAGACAGAGTTCACAGGATTATTTTGGAACATGATTTTCAAGTGGGCAGGAGCGATAAGGGTAAATGGCAGCGTGAGCAAAGCAGTAAAAGTATTGAAAGAAGGAGGTCATGTGATCATATTTCCAGAAGGGGGAAGGACTTACACAGGAGAGGTCAGTGAAGCAAAGAAAACAGGGGCAGGGATGATTGCATTACTCGCAAAGGTTCCTGTGGTGCCAGTGGCGATGAACACTTTCAGCTGGTGGAACAGATACCAAAAGATTCCTTGCTTCAAAAGAAACATCAGGATAATAATAGGCAAGCCGATGAAGTTTAGGGCAAAGCCAACAAAAGCAAACGCAAAGAAAGCTGTCAAGGAGATGATGAAAAAAATCAAGAGACTAAAAAATCAGATTCCTTTTGATTAGGACGTATTCTTTTCTATATGGAAAAGAATATTGAATCATTCGATTATAATCGAAAGGTTTCTAAATTTTACTCGATCATATTCGAAAGATAACACTTTATTCGTCAATTTAAAAAGAAATAGCAAACAATAAAAAGCAAGAAAATATTCATCATTAAAAAAAAGAGGAGAAAATAAGATGTATGATTTCCTGAACACACATCAACTGATGCACAGGACTTTTGAGGAGATAGAGGCATTGCAGAACATGAAGTTCAGAGCGACAGTGCATCATCTCCTGCCCAGAGTGAAATTTTATGCAGAACTGTTCAGGCTGCACGGAGTTGATTTTAGGGAAATAAATTCTGTTGAGGACTGGAAGAAGAAAGGCCTGCCATTGATCAAGAAATCAGCGTACATGAAAAGGCCAAAAGACTTTGTAGTCAAGCCAAAGCTGAAGGACCACATGAAATACCTTGCCAGCATGCATAAGACAGGAAAACTTGCAGAAATGATCGGTTTGGTTGTTACAAGGCAGGCAAAGGAAGAGATGATAGAAAATTACCTGCCAAAGATGATGCTCTTCAGCGCAGGAACAGAATCAGGCAAACCCACTCCTGTTGTGATAACAAAAAAACAGAAACAAGAAGTGCTGCCAGAACTGATGAGAATAATCCAGGACATCTCACCATACAAAGGACAAATAACAGGGATGAACCTATTTCCATTCGGGCCTCATCTCGCATGGCACAGCACAAATATAGGGTTTGAGATAGCAGACGGCTTGAACTTAAGCACAGCAGCAGGAGGCGCGATGAGAACAGAAAATCTTGCCAGGCTGTCAGGGGAGATAAAGCCAAACGTGATAGCAGGAATGAGCTCTTACCTAAGGCAAAGGTTCTTGCCAGAATGCATCAAACAAAAGATAACCCTGCCAAAGAAAGTGGTTTTTGTTAATGGTGCAGCAAAGATGCATGATGGAGAGCGAGGGAAAATAAAAGCACTGGCAGAAAAATTAGGTGTGAAAAAATGTCATGTTCTTGATTGCTATGGAGCAAGCGAACTCAAAGAAGGGCTGATGCCAGAATGCAAGCAAGGCCTTGGCTTCCACCAAATAGCGCCTTTGTCAAACATAATCAGGACAGTGAAATTTGAAAGCACAAAAACAGACCTTATCTATGATTGGGAGTTCACAGAAAAAGAAGGGTATGCAGTGAACTGGAATATAGATGGAGGCGGAACATTACTTCAAGGGTATGTGATAGGAGACAAGTTCTCAGGAATTCTCAAGGAGAGATGCCCTAACTGCAAACTCAATGTTATCAGGGTGAAGAAGATAGACAGGATAAGGGATGTTGAGACGCAGATAAAAGTTATGGGAATGGCAGAAGCAAAAGTCAAGGGGACAAGAGTGAACCTTTCAGCAATCAGGGAGAAGCTATTGAAGTTGGATGAGGTCAAAGAAGCGCAAGTCATAGCAGAAAGAAACAAGCTAAAGATACTGATAGTTCAAGAAAAAGGAAAAGCGCTCAACAAAGCAAGGCAAGCGCTGAAATGCCTTGAAGTAAAGCCAGAGATAAAGATCGTGAGAATGGAACAACTGAAGAAAGGGAAGATGAAATTTGAAGGGATAATTATCAACCGAAAGCTTTAAATAAGTGTAAGATTAATCTTACTTAGGTGAATTAAATGGATGTTGCCATAACTAAAATGAGTTCAAAAGGGCAGGTCGTCATACCGACTGAAATGAGAAATGATATCCGAGAAGGGGATAAGATTCTAATTATCAAGAACAACGACCAAATAATCATGAAGAAAGCCAGCAAGTTAGATACTGCACTGAAACAGGATTTAGAGTTTGCAAAAAAAACTGAAGAAGCATGGAAAAGGATAGAAGAAGGAAAAGGCATCAAGATGGATTTAGATGAGTTCTTAAATGAAATGAGAAAGTGGTAGAAGTAATTTTTGATCAGATATTCAAGAAAGATTTCAAGAAGATTAAGGATAAAGCTGTCAAGGAGAAAATAATAAAGCAAATATCTAAGATAAAAGGCAATCCTGAAATCGGAAAACCAATGAGATTCAACAGAAAAGGAACCCGGGAATTATATATTTCTCCCTGGAGGTTATCTTATAGGTTTGAAGGGGATGTGATTTATATTCTGGCTTTGTATCATAAGGATGAACAATGAGCACTATTTAGTCCTATATTTTTTCTATATAGAAAAGAATATGAGATTAAGAACTATTTTTAAATAACCTTACTTTTTTTGATAAAATTGACAAAAAAGTAAGACTAAAATGTACATAAAAAGAATTTTGGAAGAAAAAATAAGAAGGTTCCTGAAAAGAAAAGAAATAATAGCAATAATAGGAGCAAGGCAAAGCGGAAAAACAACCTTAATGAGGCACATCTTTGACACACTAAAAAATGCCAAGTTCATCACATTTGAGGACAGAGACATCCTGGAACTCTTTATTCAAGACATAAAGTCTTTCATAGACTTGTATGTGACAGGCAATTCATATTTATTCATAGACGAGTTCCAGTACGCGAAACAAGGAGGGAAACAACTAAAATACATTTATGATACCTGTGATGCCAAAATCATAATTTCAGGGTCATCAGCCCCTGACTTATCTGTCTAAAGCCTAAAATTCCCGGTAGGCAGAATATTGATATTTACACTCTATCCCCTGAGTTTTGAAGAATACTTAAGATTCAAGGATGAGCGACTCTTTCGCTTGTACCTCAAAAAAGAGATAAGCAAGGCGGTCAGTGAAAGAATAAATAGATTTTATGAGGATTTCTCAATATATGGAGGATACCCTGCTGTAGTGCTGTCAGAAACAAACGAAGAAAAAATAGAAGTGCTAAAAAACATATACAACACATATTTTTTAAGGGAAATAAAAGAAATCCTTCAACTACAGGATGATTTCAAGTTAAGCAAGCTCATAAAAGTTCTTGCCTTGCGAATAGGAAGCACAATAAATCATCAGGAACTCTCTTTAGCAACAGGGATGGACTACAAGGAATTGCTGAAAAAAATGAACATCCTTGAAAAGACTTACATCTGCATAGAAAGCAAACCCTTTTTTACAAACAAGAAAAAGGAAATAACAAAATCACCAAAAATATATTTTTTAGACAATGGCTTTAGGAATATTGTGATAAAAAACTTTCAAAAACTGAACAATAGAGTTGACAAAGGACAATTAAACGAGAACTTTGCAGCAAGTGAGCTAATAAAAAAAGAAGTTGAGCTGAAATTCTGGAGAACAAAATCCAAAGCAGAAGTGGACTTTGTGATAGAGAACAAAGGGGAGGTCATGCCAGTGGAGATTAAGACTAAACAACAAAAGCTTAGCAGGTCATTTCAGGCTTTTATAAAAGCTTACAAGCCAAAGAAAGCATTCATACTACAACAGATAACAGCAGATAAAACAAAGAAATTTGAAAAGACAAAAGTCGAATTTGCCAATTTGTTTGAGATCAGCAAAATAGCTGAGATACTGATGAGTAGTCAATAAGGTTTATAAAAATAAAAAGAAAAGAGAAGAGTCATGGGGTTTTGGAAGATAATATTCACAGGAATATTCCTGTCATTCCTGATCACTCTAGTTATGATAATCGTAAACACCTTTGCAGTGAAGCTGATAGTGAAATTCCTCAATTTCACTGACCAAACATTAAAATCTTCACTCAAATTCGCATTCTATTCAGGATTATTTACGTTCTTGATGAGTTTTCTGGTATTTCCATTCAAGAACCTGATTTTGTTGCTGCAAGTAACAGGAATATTATTATTCTTTTTCGTAAACTACAAGCTGGCAAAATTAGTGTATAAAGAAGAGACAAGAAAACACATAAGGCAGTTCTTCCTGATAATAACATCATTCATGATAATTGCAGGCTTTTTTATAGCATTGCTGATAACAAAAATATTGCAGATGTTGAATCTGCCGTTGATGTGAATTGATGCATCACAGTCACTTTATTTAATGCAAATATTTAAATAGAAGGCATTCTTAGAAAATCTTATGCTAATACAACAAACTATCCCAAAAGAATATAGCCTGTTTACCAGATTGATCCATGATTCAGTAGATAAAGGCTATAAGAACAAACGGACACAAAGAGTCGTTTATTTCAGAATAGATGTTAGTATACTCAACAAATTAATTAGTGAAATCATCAATAAGAATAAGAGATACAATTTTTTAATAAAAGAGGAAAAAAATTTTTTGAAATTCGCTTTGAGAATGTTTGATAGTAAAAAGAAATATGTTTCATTTCGAGATTATGTGACTCTGATCCAACATTCATTTAATTCAGTACTGAGCAGGCTAAAGAGGATAAAGAAAGAGTTAACACGATTGATTAAAAAGAATAGGTTTGAAGTGTCTGATATTGATAATGAGTATTTTTTTTCGTTAGAGAATATCCTACAACAAGTTGAAATGATAGATAAAGATCTTAAAGCTAAAGATTGGTTTAAAAGGACAGATAAAGTGCAAGTGATAAATAAGATATTGATTATTTTTAAGAATTTGAATGAATTAGCTTTAAGCATAGCTCTAAATGATACAGAGTCAATCTCATCAATATCTCGCTCAATCTTAAGTTTTGATAAAATCCAATTTAATATCTCCAACAAACTTGTCTCATAATGAAAACCACTATAGATACAAATATATTCTTGTACGCAACAATATCAAAGAAATGCGCTATAAAGGTCTCTGAAACTTATAAAAAAGGAAGCTACAATATAATCCTGCGGTCTGTAAATGAAGAAACCAAGCCCAAATTACAGTTCTTATTTACAGTTTTAACCATTTTAAGATATGAAGCTGAGAGAACAAGAAACGCTTTAAAATTGATAGATTCAGATTTCTATGACACGCTTAAAAACAAGTATCCTCAGATTTACAAAGCAATCAGAAACTACGTTGTCAAGAATAAGATAAACAGTAAAAAGAAGACCGGAAGGTTCATAGAAGTTTTAGACTTTATCCTCAATGATATCCGTTTCTTAGTTAAAATAATATCTGACGCCAAGAGAGCATACCCTGTAACTGAAGAGAAATATAAAAGGATTAAAAACTCAAAGATATTTAAGAGTTGTATTGACTCGTTAAAGGAAATAATCAAGAAAAATGATATGGATAGAATACATATTGGTTTATGTAATCACTATTTGTTTGAGAACCTAAAATATACTGATAAGTTGGTTTTCATAACAATTGATAAAAACGATTTTATAAAACATAATAACAAAGAAAAGATAGAAAAAATAATTAAGAACCTGATAATAGACACCTTACCCAGTTTAGATGTTGAAAACATCATCCTATAAAAGAAAATTAAAAACCAAAAGATTTAAAATGATTCTAATTTATAGCATTAGAAAGTAAGAACAATCAATCAAAAAATCTTTAGGAGGGGTTCAAATGAAGCTGGAAGACCTAGCCAAAAAAGAAGAAAAAGGATTCTTCAAAAGAATAAAGAAAATACTCAATCCAAGAAACTTACTCTTAGCAGGAGCATTAGCCTACACAGCAGTCGTAGCAAGCTGCTCAAGCCTGATAAACCAAAATTACGCACCAAACCTTAAGCACATAGATAACATAGTTGTAAATGAGGGTGATGTTATCTCAGTTGATCCAATAGCCACAGATCCTGACGGCGATCCTTTAGTTTATGCTCTGCAGGGAGACATAAACGGCAAGACATTCACGGATTCAGGCAACCACCATTTTACGCTTCAAACAGGCTACACAGATTCAGGCACATACTCAATCAGAGTCTCTGTAAAAGACAATTATCATGAGCCAGTTATTCAAGATGTTCAAGTCACAATAAATGAAGTCAACAATCCTCCTGTTTTGGATCCTATTGCTGATGTTACTGTTGATGAGACTGATCTTGTTTCTGTTACTCTTAGTGGGTCTGATCCTGATGGTGATTCCTTGTTTTTTTCTTGTGATGATCCTAATTTTGTTAAGAGTGGTAATACTTTTAGTTGGCAGACTGATTATGACAGTTCTGGAGTTAAGACAGTTCGTTTTAGTGTGAGTGATGGCAGGGGAGGGACAGATTATCAGGATGTTCAGGTTACAGTGAATGATGTCAACAGAAACCCTGTTTTGGATCCTGTTGCAGATGTAACAAAGGAAGAAGGAGAACTAGTAAAAATAGTATTGAGCGCAACAGACCCAGACAATGATACATTAACTTATGATATCAATGGAAGCAAGTTCACAAAAACAGGACAGGATACATTTGAATGGTCTCCTGCAGTTGGAGACAAAGGAACTTATAATTTTATTGCATCAGTCAATGACGGAAAAGGGGGGACAGACGTTCAACCATTTCAAGTGATAGTCAAAGCAAATTACATAGTATTTCAAAAATGGGACGGAAATGATTGGGAAATATACAGGATGAATATTGATGGAAGCGGACAAACACAATTAACAGATAATGATGTTGATGACACACAACCAAACCTGTCAGCTGACAGAGAACACATAGCTTATGTCTCAGAAATCAGCGGGTCAAAACAAATATGCTTGATTGGAATAGATGGGACTGGTTTTCAACAGTTGACGACAGTGTCATCAAATAAAGAAGATCCAAGAATAAGCCCAAACAATGATTATGTGTATTATAATTCAGATGAGATACATTACGTAGATATTTTCAGGATAAATCTGCAAACTTTAGTCAAAGAAAATATTTCAAACTCAAACGCGCCAGATTTTCAGCAAAGAATATCTCCTGACGGAACAAAGTTGGTGATAGTTACGCAAAGATATATGGGCAACCTAAAACAAGTAAGTGTTATTAACAGCGATGGAACTGGAACAGCCCTTAAAATGACTCCTGGTTATTATGGAGCAATTGAGGAACACCCTTGCTGGCATCCAAATATGCAATATGTATATTTTCAAGCGCAACGCAGCACTTTTGAAATCTATAAAGCGCACGCAGACGGCTCTGGCTCAGAGAGCTTATCAAATGATACAAGCAGGAATTACAAGTTTCCAGCAATTGATAAGGATGGCAATTACATATTTTGCATAACTAACGGAGATATCTGGAGAATGGATTCTTTAACAGGAGACAATAAAACACAATTGACAACAAGCGGTAATGTGAGTGAAGCCCAGCTTGTAGTGACAAAATACAACAAAATAATATTCAAGAGCGGGAATGACATAAAGGATGTAAATT
>CAYPUD010000033.1:0-9074 GCA_964413955.1 uncultured Methanosarcinales archaeon | reverse complement strand
TGATAGAGTTTACACCGGTACCTATATAACTAGTGGTGATACTATTACTGATTCAAACATTACGACTAGTACAATAACAGAGTCTTCAATAGATAATTCAACAATTGTTAGTTGTAATCTGTCTCATTGTACTGTGCTAAACTCTTATGCTGAGACTGTTAATGCGACTAATTGTAATTTACTTAACAGCCCTCACTCAGTAATAGGAGTAACTGGTGATGGGTGGACGGTTTCAGATGACAGTACAGTTACAAACTCAGAGTTGAATAATGCAACAATCAAAGATAATTCAGTTGTAGATAACAGTACGATAACCAACTCTACTATAGAAAGCTCAGAAGTGCATGATGCTCTGATCGAGGACGGAGTTATAAAGAATGGAACAATTAATTTCACTGATGGCTCTTCAAATGTGTTTTATAACGCAACTTTGAATGGGTCAAAGCCACTTACAGAAATTATCAACTACGCTCCTGTGCCTGTAATCAGCATCAATCCTGGTGCTCCTAACACTAATCAGCAGGTCACTTTTGATGCAAGTGGAAGCACTGATAAGAATGGCGATGCTTTGAATTTCACTTGGGACTTTGGTGATGGATCTAGTGCCACAGGAAACACTACAACTCACACTTATACTGCTGCAGGAACTTATACAGTTACTCTAATCGCTGAAGAAGACAAGTCAAATGGAAAACAGAGCAACACTACAGCTCAGGTGACTGTTACTGATGCAAGCACTACTCAGAATAACAATAATAACAATAGAGGTAGAAGTGGTGGCGGTGGAGGTGGCGGCTCCAGATTGCAGACAGCCACTGTCACTAATGCTGGTGTTGAGATGTCTTTTAGGCCTTATGAGTCTTTGAGGCTTAAGGTCAACAATAAGATTTATCCAGCGATAATCAACTTTTACAGGCTTGACACTGGTAAAGTTATGCTTTTAATCAATGGTGTCAGGACTGAATTGAATGAGGGAGAGACTATTAGTGTTGATCTTGACAGGAACAAGTACCCTGATGTGCAGATTACTGGAGTAAAATTGACTCGTAGTCTGGCAACTTTGAGGTTCTTGCCTGTTGGTGTGAAACCTTCTGCGCCTTTGATGCCTGTGTTCAATATTCCTCCAAGGGATCTGACTCAGAACATTCAGGGTGGTGAGAAGAAGGTTGAGCAGAAATCTCCTGAGCCTAAGCCTTTGCTTGATAAGACTGTCAAGGATGATGTTGAAGTCAATGCTCAGGTTGGTGGCTTCTGGAGCAAGATTGCCAACTCTTTCAGGAAACTGTTTGGCTCAACTTCAGGAGAGGCTGACGTTGGCGGAAGCCAATGGGTTGCTATGGCGATCATTGCAGGAGTTGTCTTGATCGGATTAGGGGCATTCTTTGTAGTGAGAAAGCTTTATTTTTATTGATTTTTTTTCTTTTATATTCAATGATCTTCCAGAATATTTTATAAAGAATTTTTTCTGAATATCCTTTGTGCTAGCAAATTATTTTTTAGAAGAAAGCAGTAACTATTATCAGTTTGCGCGCAAACAGCGCGCCTCTTGTTCAGCATAAGAGTCTTTTTATAACATTTTATGTGTAAAGTTCAGCTAAATTTAGCTGTCTTAGATCTTCGCTCTCTTTTGCTGATTCTCGAATTAATCATAATCTAATAATTCATCCATTCTAAACAAGAATTCTTTTCTCACTTAGCATTTTTTAATAATCTGTAATAATCTTCTATTCCGATTAATATTATATTATTTTTCATAGCTTCAGATCCTACTGTAAATTCTTTTGATTGTATCATTTTCAGGAAAGTCTTATAATTTGTTGTTGTGAGATGAATTTTAGGTATCAGGTCTGCGGCAGTTATTATCTGTTTTTCATTATCAGTTATTGCTAATAGGTCTATGTCTGAGTGTTTGTTTGCTGAGTTTTTAGCGTGTGAGCCGAACAATAAGAGGATGAAATTCTGTTGGATTTCTGAGAACCTTCTTTGGATTATCTTAAATGTTTTATTTTTTAGGAGTTTTTGTGTTCTTTGGTATTCTGCGGTAAATATTTTTTCATTGAACTTGTATGTTAGTGAGCATAGCAATGCGTTTCCTGCTCTTTCTGTTCTGATGAGTTTTTCTTTTTCTAAGGATTTTATGTTTTGGTGAGCTATCCTGTAGTTTATTTTGAGGGCTTTTGCTATCTGGTTTATGGTGAATTTCTGTTCTTTATGGTTTAACAGATGCATCAAGATTCTTATATTATTCATTTTTGTAATAATGTTATTACTTTAAGTAATACTTAAATCTTTTGGTCTCACAGCTTTAAAAAGATAATAATCTTTTCATTCCAGTATCTTATCAATGACTTCTGCGCTTCTTCTCAGTTTTTCAAAGAATTTTTCAGAGTCTTTCTTCAGGTCGTCTATCAGTGCTGTGAGTTCTTCTTCTCTGAGAGTGTATCTTTTCCCTGCTGTCACGACGATGCCTTTTCTCATCAGTTCGTTGAGATGATGCACTACTGTTCCTCTGCTTAGGCTTGTTCTCACAGCTAATTCGTCGCTTGAGAGCGCTTGGTGTCTTTTTGCTGCTTTTAACAGTTCAAGAAATACTCTGAAGCAGCTTCTGTCTTTGTCTCTTTCACCGAACAGGCCAAGCGATTTGGCTAACCATTGCAGTTCTTCGTTTAGGTTGTGCCTTGCTGGTTTGTTGATTTGTATTATTGTTATTCTTTTTCTTATCAGCATTGTCTTATCCCATGTATGTTGGGGCGGCTTGTATTGTTTTTGAGTTTTCTTGTTTTGTTTTTCTGATCTTTTCTGCTTTTTCTATCGCTTTTGGCTTTTTGATCTTTCCAAAGTCTTTTTCGTATTTTTTTATTGCGTCATTCAGCAGGTTCAGCAGCGCTTTTGCGTGCCATGGCTCTATCATTATGACGTTGTGTTTTAGCTGGAAGCTTGGCTTTTTTGATCTTGGGTCCACACGTGGTGTGATGCATTTGAAGTCTAGTGTTATTTGTGTTGGGTTGTAGTTTATGCTTGCTTCATGCGCAAAGAATGGTTCTCCTTCAACAATGTTTAAGTTTACTTGTTCTGTCATTTTTGTTTTACCTCGTTTTGTGTTTTTGTTCTTTGATTATATTTTGTTTATTAAAAATCTTTCGCTTCAAGACCGAAAAGTTTATATATTGGTTGACATAAACCCTGTTTCTGTTGAGTTGAAATCAACAAGGTGATATTATGGTTAAGGATGATAACAACAAAAAAAAGGACAATAAGTCTGATGCTGACCTGAAGAAGCAATTAGAGCTTGCTCAAAAGAAGATTGAGGAGCATGCTAATGATCTTAAGAGATTGCAGGCAGAGTTTGAAAACCATATAAAGAGGACAGATAAAGAGAAGCAGCAGTTCAGTGAATTAGCAAACGCAGACCTGATAAAAAAACTTCTTCCTGTTGTTGACGAGTTTGAACATGCACTTAAGCAGATAAATGATAAAGGTGTTGAGATGATATTCAATAACTTGATGAAGGTTCTTCATGATGCTGGATTAAAAGAGATTGAAGCAGAAGGATTGGCTGACCCTTTCAAACATGAAGTTTTGCAGCAAAGAGATAGCGACGAGAAAGAAGGTACGATTCTTCAGGTTGTGCAGAAAGGTTATGAGTTCAATGGCAGGATCTTGCGGCCTGCAAGAGTAATAATCGCAAAAGAAAAACATGATGATAAAGGAGTAGGAGGTAATTAAAATGGCTAAGATAATCGGTATTGATTTAGGAACAAGCAACAGCGCAGCTGCTGTTCTTGAGGCTGGAAGGCCAAAGATCATTCCAAGCGCAGAAGGCGCAAGCATTTATGGAAAGGCTTTTCCTAGTGTTGTGGCTTTCACAAAAGACGGGCAAATTCTTGTAGGTGAACCTGCTAAACGACAGGCAGTAAGTAATCCTGAAGGGACTGTCTTTGGAGCTAAAAGAAAGATAGGCACCAATTTTAAGTACAAAATATTTGGTAAAGAATACACTCCCCAGCAGATCTCTGCTTTTGTTCTTCAGAAAATAAAGAGGGATGCAGAAGCGTTTCTTGGCGAGCCAGTGACTAAAGCAGTGATAACTGTTCCTGCTTATTTTGATGATGATCAGAGGCAGGCCACTAAAGATGCTGGGACGATTGCAGGATTAGAGGTTGTAAGGATAGTCAATGAGCCGACAGCAGCAAGTCTGGCGTATGGGCTGGATAAGTCTGATAAGGAGCAGAAGATCCTTGTGTTTGATTTTGGTGGCGGAACCCTTGATGTTACTATCATGGAATTTGGCGACGGAGTGTTTGAGGTAAAGTCAACATCAGGGGACACTCAGCTTGGTGGGACTGACATGGATAATGCGCTCATCAATTTCATTGTAAATAAATTCAAGGATGAAACTGGGATTGACTTGAATGAGGACACTACAGCAATGCAAAGAGTCAGAGAAGCAGCTGAAAAAGCTAAGATTGAGCTTAGCACAGTTATGGAAACAGAGGTCAATCTGCCATTTATCAGCGCTACAGACAAAGGGCCAAAGCACCTTCAGATGAAGATTACAAGGTCTCAGTTAGAACAACTAGTTGAGCCTATAGTTGATAAATGCAAGAAAAGCATAGATCAAGCGCTTAAAGACGCTAAATTGAGTGCCAATGACATAACTAAAGTAATTCTGGTTGGAGGGCCTACAAGGATGCCTATTGTTCAGAAAAAGGTTGAAGAATGGGTCGGCAAGAAGGTTGAGAGGGGTGTTGATCCTATGGAGTGTGTTGCTATAGGCGCTGCAATCCAGGGAGGTGTTCTTGCTGGTGAAGTCAAGGATATTCTGCTTTTGGATGTGACTCCATTATCTCTCGGGCTTGAAACCTTGGGTGGAGTCTTTACAAAGCTTATTGAGAGGAACACGACAATCCCTGTCAAGAAGAGCCAGGTTTTCAGTACAGCGTCTGATAATCAGCCCGCAGTTACCATTAAAATCTTTCAGGGAGAGAGGCCGATGGCTAATGACAACAAGCTTCTTGGAGAGTTCACCCTGACAGGAATACCTCCCGCGCCCAGAGGGGTTCCTCAGATAGAGGTCTCTTTTGATATTGATGCTAATGGTATCTTGAATGTCACTGCCAAGGATAAGGCGACAGGAAAAGCGCAGAGCATGCAGATTACCGCGCCTAATAAGTTGAACGAGGCAGAAGTCGAGAGAATGCGTAAAGAAGCAGAGCAGTTTGCTGAGCAGGACAAGAAGAGAAAGGAAGAGATTGAGACCATCAATCAGGCTGACACCCTCGTTTACTCCACTGAGAAGATGCTGAATGAGTATAAGGACAAGATTGATGAGAATACCGCTAAGCCTGTAAAGGATAAGATCAGCGAGCTTAAGAAGCTTCTTGCAGAGGAAAAGAAGGATGTCGCAAAGATAAAATCTTTGGTTGGGGAGATTGAACAGTTAGCTCAGAAGATGGGTGCTGCTATGTATCAGCAAAGCCAACAAGCTCAGCAGTCTCAGCAAGGACCTCAGCAAGATGCAGGACAGGGAGAAGTTCACGATACTGAAGCTAAGGAAAAAGATAAGAAATGAGGTCTGCATCATGGAATCTGTGCTGATCGGAATCTCTGCTTTTTTTTCTTTTATTATTTTGCGTGCTTTTATCAGGCATTACTTCAGGTTCAAGAGATTGAGCAGAGAGTATAAGAAAGAATATGCTGCTGTGCTGACAGATGACAGGTTTAAGGTGAAAGGAAGGTTTGGATGATTAAGATTAAGCGAATGGTTAAGCTGATATTGTTTGATTTTGACGGAACTATTGTTGACTCGTTTGACATAGTCTATAATATCCAAAAAGATCTAGAAAAGAAGTTTAAGTTAGGTGTGTTCACTTCAAAGAGAGCGTTTAGGGATATTTATATGGGTAATTTTTATTCTGGGTTGCGGAAGAGGACAAGCAAACAAGATCTTTCTAAGTACAAGGCTGAGTGTGAGAAGCTCAATATCAAAGCCGCCAGACGATTAAAAGTGTTCGGCGGATTAAAGAAAGCCCTGTCTGTCCTGAAGAAGAGGTTTAGGATTGTGATTGTGTCCTCTAATTTTAGTCCTGTGATAAAAAAAGTTCTGAAAAAAGAAGGCATCGCGTTCTTTGATGATGTTTTAGGTGCTGATGCTGGTGAGAGTAAGGTTGAGAAGATTAAGGATTGTTTGAGAAGATTCATCATCACTAAGAAAGAGGCGGTGTATATCGGAGACACTGTTGGAGATCTCTTAGAAGCCAGGAAAGCTGGGGTGAGGACGATTGCTGTTGCTTGGGGTTTTCATGGAAAGAATAGATTAATAAAGGCTTCTCCTGATAAGTTGGTTAGCAGGCCTGAACAGTTGGTTAGCGCAGTGGAGGGTTTATGATGGCAAAGGATTATTACAAGATTTTGGGAGTGAGCAAGGACGCTTCTCAGGAGGAGATTAAGAAGGCTTACAAGAAGCTTGCTAAGAAATATCATCCAGATATAAATAAGGATGCTGATGCTGCTGAGAAGTTTAAGGAGATAAATGAGGCTGCGGCTGTTCTTGGTGATCCTAACAAGAGACAGCAGTATGATCAGTTCGGGACTGCTGACGGGCATGGTTTTTCTGGTTTTAGTTCAGGTGATTTTGCTGGTTTTAGTAATTTTGATTTTGAGGACTTGTTTGAGAACTTGTTTTCTGGTTTTGGCTTTAGTCCTTTTGGCAGCAGAAGGAGGCGCAGAAGAGCTCCGCGAGGGTCTGATCTGATCACAGAGGTTGAGGTTGACCTGAAGGATGTCCTGCATGGGACTGTTAGGGAGTTGGAGATAACAAAGAATGATGTCTGTGATGCTTGCGGAGGAAAAGGCGGTGAGACTAAAACTTGCAGCAAGTGTCATGGTTCTGGTGTTGTTCAACAGACCAGAAGGACTCCTTTTGGCATCTTCTCTACAACAGTCGCTTGCAATGAGTGTCATGGCACTGGTGAAGTGATCGTTAAGAAATGTAAGAAATGCAAAGGCAAAGGTGTTGTTAGGGTAACTAAGGATATTGAGGTCAAGATTCCTGCAGGTGTTGTTGATGGTATGAGGCTCAGGGTGCAGGGCGCTGGAGAGAGGCTGCAGGGCGGAGCGGGTGATCTTTATGTTGTTGTCAGGGTCAAGAAGGATAAGCGTTTTGAGAGGAAGTTGAATGATCTTTACACAAAAATCATGATCCCTTTTGCTGTTGCCTGTCTTGGAGGAAAGGTTGAGGTTCCTCTTGTTGAGGGATCCACAACAATTAAAGTGCCTGCTGGAACAGATGGAGGGACTGTTTTCACTCTGGAAAAGAAAGGCCTGCCTGACTTGCGTTCTGGAAAGAGAGGGGACTTGTTTGTGCATGTTGATATTGAGGTTCCTAAGAAGTTGAGTAAGAAGCAGAAGGCTGCATTAAAGGAATTTGAGTGATTCTTTATTTTATGCTAAGTTAAATATTATTAGCATTAGTTTGTGTGACTGAGTTTTTTTTCTTTAGTTAAATTTTAGTGCGTCTGTTTGGCTCATTCAAAGATGTGATTTGTCTTTGTCATTGGTTGTGGTTCAATTTTATTTCTTCACCTCATTAAGTACATAATAAGCTCCTCTGTAAGAGCCTACTTTCTTGATATATTTGAATTTTAATAACTCATTGATATCTGCAATTGCGGTTCCAAAAGAAGTATTATTCAACTCTTCATATTTCTTTGTCTTTATTGACTTGTGTTTTTTCAAAAATTCCATGCATTTCTTTTGGCGTTCATTTAAGTCTGCATATTCTTCAATTGGTTTTTGTTTTCCTTTCTCATTAAATAATACTATGCGAAAAAATTTCTCGTAAATTCCAAATTCTGGATCTCTTAATCCATATTCGCGCATGGAATTAATCATGCGGGGTACTCCTGAGCCTAAACCTTCAACATAACCATAATCTCGCAAAAGACGGTAACTTATAGGGTTTCTTCTGACCGATATTGTTCCAAATAATTCTCTAGGCAGGCCAGTCGGCAAAGAGCCAGGGTTGGTAATCTCGATTCTATTGCTAAAAACATAAATTTGTATTGAATCCTTACTGAAATAATCTCTATGGGCAACAGCATTTACAATTGCCTCTCTGATAACTTCTAGAGGATATTCATATTTCTCTTGCCTTCTTGCTTTATCAGCAATAATTTGTATGCTCTTTGAAAGGTTTTTTTTGATAAATAAAAGTGATTTTTCTATTGAACTTACAGGATCAGATTGAATCAACTGATGAGAAATAATTTTCACTGGTTCTGTCCCATCAAATTGAGCAAGTTTAATCTCGATCTGTGGAAAAAACTTTTCAGGTTCTTTAGCAAAAAATAATGCAGCAGCATTTTTGATTTTCAGATTTCCATTTTTTGTTGCAAGTTTTGAACTCAAGAGAAAATTCTCGACTGAATTCTGTTTTAGAAAATCTTCCTGGTTGCGAGTCTTTAGGTATTCTCTGATTTTCTCAATATCTAAATCATCAAGAGCTGTATCACTAGAAATTTCATCAAAACAGAGAATTTGTTTGCTTCTGAGAAAGTCGACTAATTGATTGCCCTCAAATTTTTTGAGTGTGCTGCCCACCCTTACATAAATAGCGCCTTGGAAAGTATGAAATGTGCTATCGATTGCTTTCTGAATAACAATAGCAACTACTTTTTTTCCATCTATGCTATGAACTTGAATATCTGGAACAAGTGGAGGAGAAACTGCCTGTGCTGCGGCTGAAATTTTTTGTTGTAGTTTGTCAGTATCTTCTTTCACTCCGATAATACTTTTCTTCATATTGACGCCTACAATGATCATTCCTCCCTGAGTGTTGGCAAAACCGCTCATTAGTTTTGAGAAATCCTGTGAACTATGGAAAGACTGCTTTAATTCTACTTCTTGCGTTTCACCGCTTTCAATTACTTCTAAAAGTTGGTCTGTTTCCATTTCTATCAGATACTATTAATAATATTTGATAGTAAATTGATAGTAATTTATAAAGCTTTCTCTTCTGCCAGTATCTCCGAATGAACTTTTAAATGAGACAACATCAACTAACTTTAAATCAA
>CAYPUD010000032.1:0-9102 GCA_964413955.1 uncultured Methanosarcinales archaeon | reverse complement strand
TTCTGCCATCAACATCTTTCGCGCGGCATAGGCACCAACTCATTTAAGTTGACTTAGCCCTTTGTTTTTGCCAGTTTTTGCTTATTTTTGGTCTTCCTGCTTTTTAACAAGAAACTTTATAAGTTAGCTCAAAAAACACCATCTTAAAGTGGCATTGGGTGAAGATACCCTAAACAATTCCAGTCTAAAGCTGGGTCTTGACGGATTGTCAGTTGTTTACGGATGTGTTAGTTGGATCAACAGCAATATCAAGAGGAATTACTGGGAGAATGAAAGGGTTCGCAAGGTCTTTGCGAGAAGAAGCGCTAATCTGATCAAAGATGATGGTGATGTCTTTTTCATGAACCCTTGCCTTGATTATGTTCTTTTAGCCAAGGATTTTCTGGGTTCAAGAAGTATGGACTCAGGGATTGTTGCTCAGGAAGTGTTCTCTAAGAAATATGATATCTATCATATGCATTTTGCTCTGGAATTCCTTGTGAAAGGCAGGAAGTATTTTGTTGATTTTGCAAAGATGAATACTGTCTATCTTGGCAAGGGTGATTTTGTCAACTTCAATGAGGATGTTCGGGTTGTCCAGACTTTTAGGATTTGGGAGCCTGTTGATCCTGACAAGGACATCTTTGAGAATTTTCCTGAATATGTGGCAAAACTTAAGCATTACAGTATTGATGTCCAGATTGACAGGATGCTGAAGGATAATTCTAAAGAGAGATTTGATTCCTTTCTCCAGTCTTTAGGAAAGAACAAGAGTCTACGATTGGTTCGTGTGCCAGACGATCTTTGAGGCTGATTGTGGAGTTTGCAGGGAGTATTTCAGTTTTTGTTCAAGAAAAGGGATATACTTAGCAGGGTCATGGACATTCCCTTGTTGGTAAAATGTATGGTATATCTTTGTGACGTCAGGATACTCTAATTGTTCTGTATTGATCCCTTTGGAGTTCATCCTCTCATATATCACGTCAAGAAGCTCAAGAGAGACTTCATCAACAGCCTCCTGCCTGCCTGCAACAGTGAATCTGTGTTGGGCAAGAACAAGGTTACAGTCAAGTTCTTTGTCATATTTAATTCCCTCAATCCTGAATTGGTTCAGTATTATGCTGTCTCTGAAGCGATAGATGCTGTTGGCTGGATTATTGATGCCCCTTCCTGATTCGCTGATCAACAGTAATCTTCTGCTGCTGACCCTTTTTGAGTCAAGAAAATTTCTTAGAATCTGATAAGCTTCCTTCAGTTCATCATTTAAAACCATTGGTGGAAAGCTATCCTTATAATGCTTATCAATAGCAGCCCCGTCCTGTTTTATTGATTTGATTACGAGCTCTAATTCCATTTTTGTTCCATTTGGTTTTTTTGAACAGTCATTTATTTGATCAAGTGTTTTATCTCATCCATCTCTGACACTTGAAAGTACACTGATAACACTCTCTCCGCAGGAAAGCTTATCCTCTTACGCTTGTCATATCTGAAGATTGAATTGAAATAGACATCTTCTTCAAATGTGTTGAAATCCCTCTCAAAGAGTTTCTGGACGTTCTTCAATAAAGATTTTCTTATCTTCTCACTCAGCATGTCTGCGACAGTTTCAAGCTTTTCATTTTTGCCAGCAATACTGATTTCATGCTTCAATTGTATTGACAGGTATTTATGACGTTCTTCCGAGTAGTTCATGCGGTATCTTACTGGAATGGTCTCTATGTGATGCTTGATTAGACAGTCATAAGCGTAATAAGTTGGGGACGTTCTCTTGAATTGTGTTCCTAAAGATAATTGTGTTTTTTTTGAACAGACTCTGCCCTCTTTTTTGAGAATTTCATCAAGAAGTTCATAAGCCTCCATCAATTCTTTTTGGGTCGGAATGTCTGGCTCAAGATAATTGAAGCTGAACCCTTGCAGGGTGCGTCCGCCTCTTTGCGACAGGATTTCTATATGTATCAATTGTTTGTCTTCACTCATTATAGTTCGCCTCTGTGATTGTTATTAGCTGTTATCAGGTTTCAAAAAGATAAAATTAAAATTTGACTTTTGGGACTGTTTCAGCTCCTTCCTGCGCCTTGAACATCTCTTTCTTCTCGAAGCCGAAGATTCCTGCGATTATGTTTGTCGGAAATCTTCTGGTCTTTATGTTATACTGCCTCACAGCATCATTATACCTCTGTCTGGCAACATTTATCCTGTTTTCAGTGCCTGCAAGCTCATCCTGCAGAGCTAAAAAATTCTGGCTGGCTTTCAGATCAGGATATCTCTCAACCACGACCAATAGTCTTGATAACACGCTGTCAAGGCTTCCCATTGCAGATTCTAATTGTTTTGGTGATGTCGCTTTATCCACACCAATCTTTGCCTGTCCTGCTTCACTTCTTAATTTGACGATCTTCTCAAGAGTTTCTTGCTCATATTCCTTATAGCCTTTCACAGTCTCTATGAGGTTCGGGATCAAGTCAGCTCTTCTTTGGTAAGTGCTTTGGATGTTTCCCCACGCCTTGTTTACTGCTTCGTCTGTCCTAACCAAGCTATTGTATGCTCCAACAGACCATAACACGAGCAGTACGATCGCTATCAGAGGAATCAGCCAGAACAAAAACTTGTGATTCTTTTGAGATTGTTTTTTGGTTTTTTTTGCCATTTTACCACCTTCTCGCCAATAAAGCTGTTGTTTTTTTTAAACTTTTGGAAATTCTGGGCCAAAAAGGCTCAACAGCAGCTATTAGTTTGCGTGCAAACAGCGCGCCTATTGTTTAACGCAGAAGTTTCCTGCTCCCACTCAGATTTTTTTCTTGTGCGCCTAAACTTTAACTTAAGAGTTATCTGCATATAAGATCCTCTGCTCAATATTGGCTTTGCTGTTAAGAGGAAGCTTTTTAAAAAAGGCTGTTAGTCTGCTGGCGCTATGAAAAAAACAACCTCTGAATACATCACAGTAAAAAAATCCGGCATCCACAATAAAGGCGTCTTCGCTAAAAAGAACATCCCTAAAGGCGCTAAGATAATTGAGTATGTTGGTGAAAAAATCTCTAAAGCAGAGTCTGACAGGAGAGCTGATAAGGTTTTTGAACAGCACAAGAAAAAGAAGGAAAAGAGGGGGTCTGTCTATATCTTTGAGCTTAACAGCAAGTATGATCTTGACGGTTATCCTAAATACAACACTGCAAGATGGATAAATCATTCCTGTAATCCTAATTGCGAAACAATCAATATCAATGGTCATATTTGGATCGTTGCCTTGAGAGACATCAGGAAAGGTGAAGAACTGAGTTATGATTATGGTTATTCACTTGACGATTTTGAGGAGCATCCTTGTCATTGCGGCTCAAAGAACTGTGTAGGTTATATTGTAGCTGAGAAATACAGGAAAAAGCTGAGGAAAATTCTTGAGGCAAGACAAAAGAAGAAGCGTTAGCGAGAATTGGTTTTCTTTTCTCAGTTTATTCAAGAAATTTGATGCTCTCATAATATTCTTCTCCGCCTTTGATTATTGTGTGGTTTTTGATTATTTCTTTTATCAACAAGTCTTTTGGATTGAATTTTCCGATTTTTATGCTTAAAGAATCATATATCTTCTGAATCTTTTTCTTCAACTCTGGATTTGTTGTGCTTATGTAGATGTCTATGTCACTGTCTTTTGTTTCATTGCCTTTTGCGTAGCTTCCAAAAAGGATTATCATTTCTTTTTTGCATTCCTTGATTATTTTTGTAAATATTGGTTCCATTTCTTTATGTTTTCTTAGCAGTCTTATGAGTTTGTAATTTTCTGCGTTTAGAATGAGTGATCTGGACACTAGGTTTCGTTTGATGAAATAGATGTGATTTCTGCCTGATTCTTTGTAATCTATTGCGTTCAGGTCTCTTAATTCTTTCAGGATTGATTGCACTCTTGTCAGGGATGTTCTGAGCTTCTTGGCAAGTTCTCTTTGATGCATCTCTTGTTTTAACAGAAGCAGGATTATTTCATAAGCATAATTGATTTTTATTTGAGTCATATGACTTCAAAAAGAGTCAATAGTATTTAAATTTTTTGTTTTATGGGGTGGTATTTCCCGATTCAGTTAATTTTTTAAACAGCAATTCCTTTTCAGAGCAGGGGTGATATATTTGAAGAAAATCTTTTGCTTTATTCTGGCATTTGTTTTGATCATTGTCATTTCAGCTTTTTTTGGTTATCATTGGCTGACTTCTAGCAAGACAACAGCGGCTTATCTGAATATTGAGAAAGGGAATGTTCAGGTGGATAAAGGCAAAGGCTGGGTCAGCGCAGCTGATGGGATGGAGCTTGATCTGAATGATAAGGTCAGGACTTCTGCAGAAAGTGAAGCGTCTGTTGTTCTTTATGAGAGCGCTATCATCAGTTTGGATCCTGGCACAGAAGTTTCTTTGGCTGATCTTGATAAGGAGCACCTTAAGGTAAAGCAGGCTTCTGGATCCACATGGAATAAGTTCACCGGCCTTTTAGGCGTGAAAAGCTTAAGTGTTGAGACACCTAATACTGTCGCGACTGTCAGAGGGACTTCTTTTGAGGTGAATATGGACTCTGTCATTGTTGCTGAAGGATCTGTTGAGGTGAAGCATGGTAAAGAAGTCTTGACAGTCAATGCTGATGAGAAAGCAGTATTTGAGGACGTCAAGGATAAGGTTACTGGAAAAATGCTAAGGAAACTTGTCAAGAGAAAGCTGTCTGATGATGATAGGATCAAGATTTCAAGGAGATTGGGAAACACTGTTGAAGTGTTAAGAAAGATAAGGCAGAGAGAGATAAACAAGAAGAAGTTTCTTGTGAACAAGCTGAAGAAGAAATACAATGTTTCTGATGAGGAAATTAAGCGAAGGATGAGAGAAGTTGACGAAGGGAAGTATGACCTTGACGAGATGATGAAGAAATCTCCTATAAAGATCGAAAGCCTGAAGAAGATTAGAGACCTGACTGAGAAGATCATCAAGGAGAACAAGAGACTTTCTGAATTAAACAAGAGAATTAAGTCAAATCAGAATAAAACAAAGACAACAAACTCAAGATTAAACAGATCTAATAATGGAAATAATTTGCTGCAGAAACCTGTTCAACGTAAAATCGCTCCTGTGAACTGAGCGCAGTTTTTTACAATGCAGTTCTTAGGGCAACAACGGTCTGAAGGGTGTTTCTTCCAAGATGGCTATTTTGACAACTGTTTGCTTGACATCCATTTGATTTTTACTGAGGTATGCTTATGAAGTTAAAGAGTTGTTTTTTGGCGGCTTTAGTTCCTGCAGTAATCTTGTCAGTCCTTTTTGTCAGCGGTTTTCTTTCAGATATTCAGTTGAGGCTTGCTGATAACCTTTATGGCGGCAAGCCTGCTTTTGACAGCATCAATATCATTGCTATTGATGATGAGAGCCTTCAGGAGATCGGAAGGTGGCCTTGGAACAGGACTGTTTTTGCTGATGTGGTTGATTATCTTAGTGAAGCAAAGGCTATTGGCATTGATGTTGCTTTCTTTGAGGAAAGCGACAGCTTGAGTGATAATATGTTAAGTGATGCTATCAAGAGATCTGAGGATAGGGGCGTGCCTGTTGTTCTGCCTGTTGAGTTCACTTCATTTGTTTATGACAAGAGGTCTAAGAATGTTGTCGGCAAGGATTTTCTTAAGCCAATCCCTGCTCTGTCTCATTCCAAGAAAGGTTATATCAATGTTATCACTGATGATGATGGGATAACAAGAGCTGTTGATCTTGGCTTAAGTGAAAAGTTTGATCACTTTGCGTATGTTGTGTTTAAGGAGTTTTGGAAAAAAGACATCAAGCATGAGCTGCCTGACAAACAGAGGTTCTTGGTGGATTTCATAGGTCCGCCAGGTTCTTTCAGGAGATATTCTTTGGCTGATGTGTTTTATAAGAGAGTCCCGCGTTCATCTTTTAGAGGAAAGCTCGTGCTTATCGGAGCAACTTCTCCTGACTTGCATGATGATTATTTTGTTCCCACTTCAAAAGGCAAAGCGATGCCTGGCGTTGAGATCCATGCTAATCTGATTCAGGCTTTGATCAACAGGAATTTTCTTAAGCAGGAACATCCTGTCAGTGTGATTGCAGTTATTTTCTTTTTATCGATCATTCTTGGATTGGTGTTTTTTGTTTCAAAAAAGATTGCTGGCTTGCTGCTTCCTTTGTTGATTATTGGTTATGTTTTCTTTTGTGTGATTGCTTTTGGTTATGGGGTTATCCTTAATATTGTCTATCCTCCTCTTGCTTTGGCGGCTGTCTTCATCTCTGAGATCTTGTTGTCTTATTTGGAGGAGAAGAAGGCTAAGCTTCAGATCAGGAATGCTTTCTCAAAATATGTTTCACCTGCTGTGCTGGATGATGTAATGGCAGACCCAAAAAAGTTGAGGCTTGGTGGTGTAAGGAAGGATATCACTGTCTTTTTCTCTGACATCAGGGGGTTCACGTCTATCTCTGAGAAACTCTCTCCGGAAAAGCTAGTACATTTGTTGAATGAGTACTTGTCTGCTATGACTGATATCATTATGAGGCATGAAGGTGTTGTTGATAAGTATATTGGTGATGCGATCATGGCTTTTTGGGGCGCGCCTCTTCCTCAGAAGGATCATGCTGTGCTTGCTTGTTCCACTAGTTTGGACATGCTGAAGAAGCTTAACGATCTGAATAAAGAGTGGAAAAAAGATCGTTTCCCTGAAATCAAAATAGGCATAGGGCTTAATTCAGGGCCAGCTGTCATAGGCAACATGGGATCTTATGAGAGGTTTGATTATACAGCTATGGGGGATACTATAAATCTTGGCTCAAGGCTTGAAAGCCTGACTAAACAATATGGTGTCAGAATAATCATCAGTGAATCCACCAAAAAATTGATAGATAAAGCTGGTGCAGGTTTTGTCACAAGAAAGCTTGATCTTGTCAGGGTCAAAGGAAAGCAGAAGCCAGTGGTGATATTTGAATTGGTCTGCAGGGAAGATGAATTGACTGAGGACAAAAAAGAGGCTATCGCTGTTTTTGAGAAAGGCTTGGATCTCTATCTGAAGAGAAGTTGGGCGTTGGCGATAAATGAGTTCAGGAAGGTTGATGATTTTGCTTCTCTGGAGTTCATCAGGCGCTGCAGAGCTTTCATGAAGCATCCTCCTGAGAAGGATTGGGATGGTGTTTGGGTGATGAAGAATAAATGATGCTGACAGCAATTGATTGGTGGTGTCTTTTTCCGAACATTAACAAGGCCTCTGTTGAGAGGAACAAATGAAGACAATCAGAGAACTCTATTCCAGAGTGGTTAAAAAAAGAAAGATTTAAAAGATGAAGCACTCCTGAAACAAATAATGAAAGATAATGAAGACACACATGTCAACATGAACGGTGATGATGAAACGCCTGAAGATGAAGACAGACTTATATTGTCAGAAGAAGATGTGAAGGATCTGATCTTGAGGGAATATAATATTGTTGAAAAAAAATTTTTAGAGTTATACAATAATCCAGATATGAGTTTCTCAGAGGTCATTGGTTCAGCTCACACAATATTTTCGGGTTTGGAAGAGATAGATGAGTTATTGGAGTCAGGCAATCTTGATTCACAGCAAGCCAAAGATTTAAAGAATCTAACTAGTGAGAGGAAAGAGAGCGGATTCGCTGAAGTTTACGACATTCTATTTGAACATCTGATTCTTGATGATTTATACATTTATCATAGCGCCTTAGACTCTGCTTTAGGAAATTTATTTCCATTGAACATCATCAATGATAGCTTGCCAGAGAGAAAGAAAGATAGCTTTTCTCAAACTTATTTTGATGAGCCTAAGTTGGTTGAACAGATTAAAGACCTTGACTTAGGAAGAATGATTGATGTTTATTTTGTGATAAATGATGTCTTGTTTAAAGGGCCTGAACAGCCTTGTTTTGGGGAGTTTTATAAGGATCTTGTCTTAAAGAATAAGGACAAGAAGTCTTACTTACCAAGAGCAAGCGGAGAAGTCAGCTTTGAGTACCTCCCTGCTATTCTTGATGATGATTGCTTGAAAGAATTCTTTGAGTCAGTGATTCAACCAGAGAATCCCTACATTTACAAGCACATCCTTTCTCAGAGCCTGCGATTCATTAATACAAAATTTACTTCTAAATTCTTTAATTTTATACCAGAAGATCCTAATAAGTTCAAAGAAGACGATTTTAAAGGCGCTGATAGAGTTTATTTTTTCTCCAGCGTAGCAGTTTATTCTCTGTTAAGAAAGGTTTCTGAAGAAAACGAAAAAAAACTGCCAGTTGTTTCTAGTGACTTGGTAAAGGCTTTTTTCCAGGAAGGTAACCGCAAGGATTCTTATAAGGGATTGTTTAGTGATTTTTTGCTTTATGATAATCCTTACTTGTTATTTCTTGCTGATTCTCTGACCCAGACAATCTCTCGAGAATTAAAATTAAACTATGATGCTATGGATTATTTTGCTCTTCTCGCAGCAGACTCTATTTTTTCGTTGCTTCACAGGCAAGCAGAATCCGATGAGCTGAACGATCTTTTTGATATCTGATTTTTATGTGATTATTTGATTGGGTTATTGTAATCCTTGAGAATGTTAGTGCTTGACAATTTACTCAGTTTAGGAGCATTTTCTTGTGCAGAATTCTTGTGCGCCTTGACATTGTTACATTGTAATTAGTGTTTGACTACATTCTTAGTTAAAGTGTATTTCTTTTTACTAAACTATTGTGAGCCTGCTTGGTGTGTTGATATCTCTGTTCAGTTCTTACGTCAGGAGTGTTTTCTTGTGTTGTATTCTAGTGCGCCTTCTGGGCGCAGTTCTATAGTGTAGCAGAGTTCTCTGTTTCAAGGGGCTGTTGAATTTTTCTTAATCTTTTTCTTGCTGTTAAGATTTTCCAGTCACTAAAACCTGTTTTTGACTCTGCGGCTTTTATCTTTGAAGAATGCTTTTTCTAAAAAGCAGCCAATAATTCCACGATTTTTCTTTCAGAAGAAAACAACCACAACTATCAGTCGCGTCCTAACAGGACGCCTCTTGTTTAGCCCAAAAGTTTTCTGCAGTTACTTTTCACAGCATCAAGGACGCCTAATTTCCAACCCAAGAGTTTTTTTTGTTGTTACTGCGCACATTGGTTTCGCGTGCTTGGAAT
>CAYPUD010000031.1:0-9282 GCA_964413955.1 uncultured Methanosarcinales archaeon | reverse complement strand
GTTAAGTCGTCACAAGGTATCCGTAGGGGAACCTGCGGATGGATCACCTCCTTTTCTTTTTTATAGAAAGAATGTGAGCTTTTAGGCACTTCTTTTTCATATTTGTTGGGCCCGTAGCTCAGGGGTAGAGCGCAGCCCTTGCAAGGCTGAGGCCTCGGGTTCGATATGTGGCTCATGTGCGGCAAGAATTACGGGCTGCACGAAAGTCCCGACGGGTCCATTCAATAATATTTATTTTTTCATCAAAGCATACTGTACCTCGAGTGTATTGTATGTTGTGTCAAGATTATTGGTTAATTAGACTAATAATTAATGAGACCGTGCATAGATTGGCCTAAGCACTTAACTTGTAAGATGGAAGACTTGGCTCTAGGCGCCGATGAAGGACGCGACTAACTGCGAAAAGTCTTGGCGAGTCGTATGTAGATTTTGAACCAAGAGTGTCCGAATCAGACTTCTGCTTGAAGCTGAAAAGCTGGGAAACCCAGGGAATTGAAACGTCTTAGTACCTGGAGGAAAAGAAACTAAATAGGATGCGGTTATTAAGGGCGACTGAAAGCCGCAGAGAGCAAACTGAATCTGGTATTGAAAGATATCAGAGATGTGGTGTTGTAAGACTCATCTTAATGTCTCGCTTGGGAATTTGAAGTTTGTTGGAAAGCAGCACATTATAGGGTGATAGTCCCGTAGAAGTAACCGAGCAGATTATAAGGATGAGTATCTTGAGTACCATCTCTTGGAAATGAGGTGGGAAACTGGGAGGCATCAACTTCCAACTCTAAATACGTCTAGAGTCCGATAGCGCACTAGTACCGTGAGGGAAAGTTGAAAAGATCCCTTGACAGGGAGTGAAAAGAACCTGAAATCTTACAAGGATAGAAAGACACTGCTTTTCGAAGTTGTGTCGTACGTTTCGAATAACGTGCCAGGGAGTTTATTTTAGTGGCGAGGTTAACTTACAAAGGTAGCCTTAGCGAAAGCGATTAGCCCGTAGGTAACAAGGGGCAAGGTATGAAAATGCCTGAAGTCACTAGAATGAGACCCGAAACCGGTCGATCTAATCCTGGGCAAGGTGAAGCGAGGGTAAAACCTCGTGGAGGCCTGCAGAGTTGCTGTGTGCAAGCGTTCTTCTGACCTGGGATTAGGGGTGAAAAGCCAATCGAGACCGGTGATAGCTGGTTCCTGCCGAAGTTGGCCATAGTCAAGCCTTGACTGAGACGATTGGTCCTGTAGAGCTACGGATTTGGGATTTAGGGGAAGAAATTCCTCGGTTTCTTGTCCAACTCCAAATGGATCCAATGTCATAGATGTCAGGAGACGAGGCTTCGGGGTAAGCTTGAAGTCTGAGAGGGGAACAACCCAGACTATAGTTAAGGTCCCTAAATGTTGGTTAAGTGTTAACGGTAAAAAGGCATCCATGTTCTGAGACAGTGGGGAGGTTGGCTTAGAAGCAGCCATCCTTTAAAAAGTGCGTAACAGCTTACCCATTAAGGACGTGGGTCCTGAAAATGGACGGGGCTAAACCAACTACCGATACTATAGACAACCCAAAAGGTTGTGATAGGCAGGCGTCCTGCTTGGATAGAATCTTGTGCGTGAGCATTGGAGGACCGAGTAGGAATGAAGATCCTGGTGGTAGTAAGATCTTAGCAGAGTGAGAATCTCTGTCACCGAAAGGGCAAGGGTTCCTTGGCAATGTCAATCAGCCAAGGGTTAGTCGGTCCTAACCAAGCTCCTAATTGGAGTGTATAAGGAAAGGGAAACAGGTTAATATTCCTGTACTTTTTAGGTATGTGCGGCAACGCAGGGCTTGTTTTTGACGCTTCTGGCTAAGCAGGCACGAACTATCATTCGTGTTAATCAGGACAGATCCAAGGAGTATCATAATGATGAGAATTGGATCAATTCGAGAATAGTCTAGTTTTGCTAGATCCTGCTGATGTCTGGAGTCCATGAAAAAGAAACAAGCAAAAATCCTAAAAAACCGTACCCAGAACCAGCACTGGTGCCCCTAGGTTAGTAGCCTAAGGTGTGAAGGTTTAATCTAGTTAAGGGAATTCGGCAAATTAGTCCCGTGCCTTCGGTATAAGGGATCCCTGGACTCGTGCGTTTTTGCGTGGCGAGCTCAGGGGGCACTGACTAGGATGGCCCGACTGTTTACCAAAAACGTAACTGGCTGCTAAGCTGTAAAGCCTTGTATAGCCAGTGACGTCTGCCCAGTGCAGGTATCCGAAACTCCTTTTCAAGGGGGATAAGGACCTGTAAACGGCGGGAGTAACTATAACTCTCTTAAGGTAGCGTAATGCCTTGTCGTTTGAATGGCGACGTGCATGAAGGGCGTAACGAGGTTGTCACTGTCCCTAACTAGATGCCTCTGAACACTCTATTCTGGTGCGAAGGCCAGAGACCTCCAGTGGGAAGCGAAGACCCCGTGAAACTTTACTGTAGCTTGTAGTTGTGGCGTGAGTTGTGGCGTATAGCGTACGTGGGAGCTGTCTGAAGATATAGTCGTCAGATTGTATCTTAGGCGACGATGTAACACCACGCACCATGACTTGCGTTGCTTACCCTGAAGAAGGAGACACCTACTGGTAGACAGTTCGGCTGGGGCGGCACGCCGTTGAAAAGATATCAATGGCGCCCTAAGGTTGGCTCAAGCCGGTCAGAAATCGGCTGTGGAGTGCAAGGGCAAAAGCCAGCCTGACTGTATCTTTTACATGAGAAGATGCAGATGCGAAAGCATGGCCTAGCGAACCCCCATACCTTCTTGATGAGGGTTGGGTATGACCGAAAAGTTACTCCGGGGGTAATGGAGTTGTCGCGCCCGAGAGTTCATATCGACGGCGCGGTTTGCTGCGTCGATGTCGGCTCTTCCTATCCTGGCAGTGCAGCAGCTGCCAAGGGTGAGGGAGTTCACCTATTAAAAGGGATCGTTAGCTGGGTTCACAACGCTGTGAGGCAGTTGGTTTGATATCTACTGGAGGTGTTGGAGGTTTGATAGGAAGGAAGCAATAGTACGAGAGGAACTTGCTTTCGGCGCCTCTGGTCTACCTGCTATCCGACAGGGTATTAAGCAGGGCAGCTACGCGCTAAGGAATAAGTCCTGAAAGCATCTAAGGATGAAGTCCACCTAGAAAAGAGACCTCTTAGGGTTCGGATAAAACATCCGTTTGATAGAACTGGCGTGTAAGTATCAAGGTAACGAGATATTCAGCGCGCAGTCACTAACAGCCCGTCGCTTTAAAGGTCAACTATGCACGGTCTTTTTTATTTTTCTTGAGCTGTGGTTTGGGGATTAGAATCGCTAAAATTATTTGATTTGTTATCAAAAGAGTATTTTAGAGAATAACCTGTCCAAAGAATCATTTGAAGATACCTGAATGAATTTATCTAATTGTACTGCAAAAAAATCCATTTTTGATTTTCTTGATAAGAATTTAGGGCTGCCTTCTTCCAAGACCCTTGAGACAGGAATCCAAAACCAAGTTTTATACCCATATTTTTCATTGGACAGCACATACCATGTATGCAGATTAAATCTTCTTTGAAGGGATGAATATTTTTTTGTTTCTTCAGCATCAAGAGGAAAACTATTGAATTTCTCATTAAGCTTTTTGTATTTGACATCAACGAAGATGAAGCCAAGGCTTGGCAGTAAAACCATGAAATCAGGTCTTTTACCAAGAAAATATTTTTTTAATGTATATGAGAAAGTGTCTGTGTCTTGTTGGATGTACATGTAAGGAATGTTATTTTTGTCTAACCATTTCTTGAATTCTTTTTCACACTCAATACCTCTTATCCTGCGCACCTCAGCATCATCATTATTTTCTTTTGATTCTTCTGGCAACATTATATCCTCCGACATTTTTTTGGCTCCTTAGTTTTTTAATTAGTTTTGTGATATCTTTTGGGATTTTTCGCATAGAGCCCCTAATTTTTTTCCCTTGCTTTCGTGGAAGCACAACCAATTTTTTTGCTTTATCCTTAGAGAAGTAGTATATGTCTTTGGTCCAGCATTTCAATAATTCTTTTTGGCTTAGGAAATAACATCCATTGTTAGCGAGGCAAAAGGCAGTGATTCCGTACTCCCATGCTTTTTTTAGTTTTTCTTTTGTTATCTTTTTCACACTCTTTTTTTTCATTATTGGTTATTTTATCGTAAGTATTTAAAAAACTATTTAAATCAGTAAACTTTCATCATATCAAAATGAGGCGATTTGATGTTGTTGTAATCGGTGCAGGCATTGCAGGACTGCGAGTTGCAAAACAGGCCTCTAAAGTTGGGCTGGATGTTTGTTTAATTGAAAAAAATCGTTCAGGGGGAAAATATGTTTGGTGGGATATTCCTTTAGATTTATTGACATGGGCTTCAAGAAAAATCAGAGAAATTAGTGATTCAGAAGATTTTGGGTTCAGTGTCAAACAAGATTTTGATTTTGTTATGTTGTTGAAAAGAATTAGGCAGGCCTCTTCTAAGCTTTATGAAAGAATTTCGTCTGAAGAGCTTGGAAGGTTGGGAATTAAGGTTTTGAGAGGCGCCCCTAGATTCGTGAGCAAGAATGTTCTGGAGCTTAATAACGAAAAGATTGTTGGTAGGAAATTTGTTATTGCTACAGGGAGTAAGCCTTACATTCCTAATTTTGAGGGTTTAGATTCTGTAAAATTCTTGACATCTGAGGATTTGTTATCTTTAAAGAAGCTTCCTAAGAGTGTATGTGTTATTGGTGGTGGAGTGACTGGTGTTGAGTTAGCTTTTTCTCTTTCAAGATTTGGGTGTCAGGTGGCTTTACTTGAACAGAGCAGCAAGATTCTTGCAGACTTTGATGATGATATTGGTGCCTTTGTGCAGGATTTGCTCGAAAAGAGTGGGGTGAAGGTTTTTTCTGATGTTTTGATTAAAAAAGTGTATCATCATTCTAAAAGACGGGTTGTTGAAGCCATTACAGATAAGAAAAAGGTTATCATCAAGAGCGATGAGCTGTTTCTTGCGACTGGCAAGCTTGCTTACACTGAGGGGCTTAACTTGAATGCTGCAAGGGTCAGGTTTGATGAGGATGGGATTAAAGTCAATAAGAGATGCAGAACTTCTTCAAGAAAGATTTTCGCTTGTGGAGATGTTACAAGAAGTGTTTGTGCAAGCCAAGCAGTTCATCAGGCAGATGTTGTTTTAGCTAATTTGTTAAATATTCCTAAGTTTGTCAATTTCAGCAAAATCCCTCTTGTTGTGAGTACTGATCCTGTCATTGCTATGGTTGGCAAGACTGAAAAAGATTTGTCTAAGAATAAATTCAGGACGATCAGGGTTGAATTTAAGGATGTTGATGTAGGAAAATACAAATCTGCAGAAGGTTTCTTGAAACTGGTGCTGAGAGGATCAAAGATTGTTGGAGTGGTCTTAGCTCACAGGTTTGCTTCTGAATTGATCAACAATTATGCTTTAGTTATTGGTAAGAACATAAGGGTATTGAGAAAGATTATTTTTCCGATTCCTGGTTTGGCTCAGATAAATTCTCTTGCTTTAGAGAAATTTTTCAGGAAGAAGAACGGTCTTAAGAATGCTTTGCTGAGGTTGAGCGGAAAAATTTAGAAACATTTAAAAAAGTCTTTTGTTTAGCTTATTTAGTCTGAATTAAAGAGGTGTTAATATGGTTGCGGATTTGATTATAGGTCCTGCTTTATTTTTGGGTTTGATTATAGGTGCTTATGAGATTATTGTTATGCATAAGGATGTGACTGTTCCAACGCACAGGTTTTTGCACATGTTACATGCTTTAGTTTTGTCTGTCTTGTTTGTTTTTGCAAGTATAAATGTTGATTTTGTTTTAAGTATAATCCCTGCGTTGAATGATATTCCTCTCTTAGGCAATGCTTTGATTCTGCGTATTGCAATTGGGTTTGTTGCTATGATCAAGATTCATCTTGTTTCTAAAGTCATTCCAGGAACCTCTAATTTGAACATTAAGGGTGTGTCTGAGACTTGGTTTCACAGCTTTGTGGTTGGTGGTTTGATTGTAGCAGCGCCTTACGTATATCCTTTTGTAAAGGAAGCTATTCCATCATGGATGAATTTTTAGATCTCCCGGAGAAGTCTGGTGGTGTTAAGGTTTACAAGCAGAGCAGATTGGCTTATTTGTTTTATTATTTGATTATTTTCAGTTTTCTTTTTTTTGCTTTCTATTTTAAGTCCAATAATTTCTTCAGCTTGATTTTTATAGCTCTTTTCTTTTTGTTCTTATTTTATTTTGAGCTTCATTTGATTAGGAATACTCTGTTGGTTGATGATAAGAAAGTGGAGTTCAGGCGAGGATTCTTTCACATCACAACTAAGAGCGTCCCTCTTCAGATGATTTCTGATTTAAGGGTTAGGCAAAACTTTATTCAGGGTCTGCTGCATTATGGAACCCTTGAAATCAATACTGGCGGGGGAGAATTTTATGAACTTGTGATGGAGAAGCTTCATAACCCTTTGAAAGTCAAGGAGGATATTGAAGAGCGGCTGCATAAACTAGCTCAGTTGGATCATTCTGAGATTAAGTAAGGAGAGTGTGAGACAATTTAAAAAATGGAGTTTTAGGTTATCCAGTGCCTTTAAGACGTTAAGATTTGCTCAGAAAAATAATTTGAGAATAAAATAAAAAAAATAATTTATTTCTTTTTCACAAAGAAGACTACCAGTATCACAGTGATTGCAGTAAGCAGAAGCACCACTAATGCTATCAACAGACCAATGTATGCGCTGCTTTCTGTGAATCCTTTCTCTGTTTTTTGTGTTGCTGATTTTGCTTGTGTTGCTATTGGAGGAATCTTTTGTTCTGTCGTTTTTTGTGGTATTATTATTCTTGTTGTTTCCTTCTTTTCTTCAGTCTGCTTTGTTTGTTCTTCTGTGTCTTCAGTGGTTATTCCGCATTTCTTGACTTTGAACTCAACTGTTTTTGTTGCGCTCTCTGCGATACTGTCAAAGTATGTGTTTATTGTTCCTCTGTAAGTTCCTTCCTTGATATTCGCGGGAAGTGCCACGTCAAAGTTTACTGTTGTTTTGTCATCTCTGTCAAGGCTGATATCATCTATTTTTTTGGTGTACTTGAAGTCTGGGATTTTCAGCTCTACTGCTGCTTCATCCTCATCTCTTCTGCCCATATTGTATATTGTTGCAGAGACTTTCACAGTGTTTCCATCGCATCCTTCTATTTCTTCGGGGAATATAGTTACTTTCTTGAATTGGATGTCATGTTTTAGTCTTTCTACTTCCAGTTTGACTTCCCATTCTTCTCCATGAAGTGCTCCGTTGGAGTCAGTTCCAGTTAATCTTACCTTTATGTTGTATGTTCCATCATCAGCTTCTTCATCAATGTCGAAATCGAATGACAGTTCGTCTGTTTCTCTTGCTCCAAGGCTTGATATGTCGTCAGAATCGTCAAGGTCAATGTCTGAATTGTCGCTTTCAACTTCGACTGTTGCAGGGTCGAATTCTATGTCGCCTATCTTCTTGTTGTCCTTGTCGCTTGTTCTGAATGTGTTTTTTATCTCTACAGTCATCGTGCAGTCTTTTGTGTCTGGCTTAAGTTCTTTCATCCTTTCGCCGTCGCTGAGGCTTTCGTCTTTTGAACCGCAGACAACTTTCACTTTTCTTATCTCTAAATGGTTGACTGCTTGCATCTTGAGGTCTGATGTTGCTGAGTATGTCTTTTTTCCTATTTTTCCTGTTGCTGTGATTGTTCCTATCTTTAATGCAGTCTGTTCAAGTGTGTTCTTGTCGACTGCATCATGCGTCAGCGGGATTGTTGCGGTTATTGTTACTGTCTGTGATGCGCCAGCATCAAGGCTTGTCGGCACGTTTGAGAATTCCACATTGTATTTTGGGTCTGCATTGCTTGTTATTTGGATATCTGTTATCTTTGAAGTTGCGTTGTTCTTTATCTGGAATGTTGTGGTGACATTAGCTATTCTGTCCTGGTTTTCGTCACCTATTGTTGCGCTTTCTATCTGCAATGCTGAAGCAATTCCTGCCAGCATCACTAATGCCAATAGGACGATCAATACCTTGTTTATTTTCATTGTAATATCCCCCCTTGTGGTTGATTACTGCTTGTTTGGAAGAATTCATATTTAAAACTTTCGTTATTGTCAGTATTTCAAAGTGGCGACGCAATATTTTTCACTTATTATGTAAGGATTCTTTTCAGATCAGATTTGAGCTTTTTTTATATTTATGATACATCTTTATTTTGTGTTTTTATCGCTTTGCTCTGTTGTTTGAGGCTCGTCTTCTTTGGCGTCTTCTTTCGTATCTTTTACATTATCTGCTGTTTTTTCATCCAACATTTCTTTTATGCTTCTCTCATCATTCTTGATCGTCTTGATCGTGCTTGATATTATCTCATCTGCCCTCTGCCTGGCTTCTTCTATTGTCGCTGATAGGTGTAATTCTTTTAGGTTTCTTGCCAGATCATCTATCTTTTTTCTTGTCTCTTCATCCATCTGATTTGTTCACCTTCGCTTTTACTGAAATGATGCATAGAAGTGTGTAGATGAACCATATTACCAGTGTTATCGCATACACCCTTAAACCGATGAATCTCATGAATGGAAAGAGTATTTTTGGGTTGGTAACTGCAACCAGGGTTTCTATCAATACTAAAGGAATTCCTGCGTGAGTTGTTATAGTAAGTGTGTTCTTGAATCTTGTTTTGTAGTCTGTTAGGTCCATGATGAAGAATGCCAGAAAGCTGATTAATAGTGAGATGATCAGGTATTTTATTGCAGCTTTCACAAATGTTATGAATGCGAACCCTGGAGCTAATAACAGGATCATGCTGGTTATGAATGTTCCGACTTCCTGCTTATGCGCTGCAGGATCCTTTAGTTTTGGCAGGTCAATCTTTCTTTTTCCAAAAAATCTGAACTGGAATTCTCTTTTGTTGATCAGGAATAATTCATTTTTCATGTTACTGTCGCTTTGAAGATCGATGGTGAATAAGGGGTTTTTCTGAGGGATGTTGACTGGCGCTGTTGTTGAAACTTTTCCTGAAATGTTTATGATATTTATTTTGTCTAAGTCGTTGATTATGTCTGCTTTTAGAGCAGCCAGTTTTGGAATCGACAACATCGCTGCTATAATGAATGCCAGAAACAGCACTTTCAACAATAAGGAGTAGCTCTTCCAGAATCCTTTGTTCTTCAATTGCTTGTATTTCGGCGGATAAAAGCAATACAATACCTCTTTTATGAACTTCATAAGGTTTGTAATTTGAGGCAGGTATAAAAAGTTTATTGTGCTGG
>CAYPUD010000030.1:0-9396 GCA_964413955.1 uncultured Methanosarcinales archaeon | reverse complement strand
TATCAGTTTGCGCGCAAACAGCGCGCCTCTTGTTTAACTTAAGAGTTTTCTGTAGTTATTGCTCACAGTCTGTCTCTTTTGTTTTTTTGATCATTCTTGCTCTGTTTCTATCTTTATTCTTGCTTTCTTTTTTTCCCAGTCTACCTTTACATTTTTTGGTTGTTCTTTGTTTTTTATCTTTTCAAGTGTGTCTTTTATTTCTGTGTATTTTTCATATATCAGTTCTGCTTTTCTCCTTTCAGCTGCTGCTTTTTTTTCGAGTTTCTTCATGGATTCTTCCTGCAGCCTGATTATGTTCTCTATTTTTTCTTTTTCTTTTTGTGTTCGGTCTTTCCTGATTGGCTTGTTCTCGACAAGATCAAGTGCCGCTGAGAATGTTTGTGTTGTTATGCTTTTGCTCCTGATATGAATCATTGGGATTGGTGTCGCCAGTACTGGCTGTTCGTTGTCATAATAGACCTGGGGCCTGATTTCTGAGTTCATTATGTCTTTGATGGCTTCAAGGATTTTTTTTGCGTCAGCGTTTGTCTGCAGGTGGTCTATGTTTGCTCGTTTGCAGATTTCTTCTGCGTAATCTTTTCCAAACCCTATTTTTGCCAGTGCTTTTGAGGCTATTTCATCTTTTAGTTTTTCTTTCAGTTGTTCTTCCTCAAGATTGAATACGTCTTCGGATTCTGGGGGGTATTGGTATGGTTGTCCTCTTAGTAGGGATCTGTCTTTCCATTTCTTTTCTATTCTTGCAGCGACGATTTTTGAGTCTTTTTCCAGTATTGTGTTTCCGTTGCTGAAGAACTCAAGATAGAGTTTGAATTCCTGTTCTTTTTCTATTGTCATCTGAAGTATTCTTTCTGATTTTATCTGTATTATCTCTTTTATTCTAGCGTTTTGCAGGAATCTTCTGAGTGTCTTTGCCATGTGCGGCAGTTCTTCAAATTCTGGTTTGTGTTTTGTCAGCCAGAGCTTGTTTGGGGTTATTCGCAATAGTTTGCTTCCTTTTGATGGGACATATATGCTCAGGTAGATGTCTTCTTTTAGTTGGTATATCTTGTCTATTCTGCTGTTTAGCAGGGTTTGCAGTTCTTTTGTCATGAAATAAAGGTCTATTGTTGTGAATCCTCTCATAATTGCTTATCGAAGTTTTAGATTTTAAAAATTCTTCTGATTTGCTATTGATTATTGTTATTGATTAGCTTATTCTCAGAAAGAACTCTGGGGGCATCTTTGGTTCTTTATTCCAGAAGGTGTTTGACTATCGCTGCAAATGCAGGTCTTGTTATGAATACTCCCACACTTACTCCTAGTATTGTTGTGATTGCAAATCCTTTCAGTAGTCCTGCTCCTGCGAACAACAAGGGGACCATTGCCACCACTGTTGTCAGGTACGCTGTCATTATTATGAAGAATGCTCTTTTGATCTGTTCTTTCCAGTTGTATACTCTTGTTCCTCCTTTGAGCACTTCATCTGCTATGACTATCTGATCGTCCACTCCTGTTCCAACCGCCACTATGATTCCTGCTATTGCTGCAAGGTCAAGATTCCACCCTATCAATGCTGCCATTCCTAATATCAGTACGACTTCTGATAGGGATGCTGTGATTATTGGTATTGCCAGTTTTAGTTTTCTGTAGAATGATACTAATATCAGCACAACTGCGAGGATTGCTACTACGCCGACTAGCCATGCGTTCTTTAGGAATTGTTTTCCTAATGTTGGACTGATTGTGTCCATTCTCACTATTTCCAGCTTGACTGGCAGGCTTCCTGTTATCAGGACTGTCTGCAGGCTTTTCATGTTTTTTAGTGCTTCTTGCATTGCTTCTGCTTGGGTGATTCCTTGTCCTGATCCTGTTATTTGTATGTCTGTCACTGCTCTGCCTTTTAGGTCTGCTGCTATGTTCAGTTTGTCTCTTTCTTGGTCATCAAGGTATAACACTAATTGTTCGCTTAGGTGGTCTCCTAGGACTTCAAGGTTTTTTGTTATGTCTGCTTGTCTTTGTGCTGCTTCTGGCTTGAGTGATATTGAAAAATAGAATCCGCAGCCCCATTTGTCTCCCATTTTTCCGCATGGCCTTCTTGGGTCAAGTCCTGAACAGTCTGCGCTTCTGCACACGTATGTTATGTCGTCTCCGCCTTTGAATACTGTTTTGTTGGCTATTTTTCCTTCGAACTTTCCTTGTTTGGCCATCAGGCTTCTTACTTCTTCTGTTGTTGCGCCTGCTATCTCTACTAGTATATATTTGGTTCCTCCCCCTAAGAATTCTGGGCTGTCGCTCACTTCTGTCACCACTACATCTCCTAAGCCGTATATGTTCAGTCTCTCTTTGAGGCTGTCTATTATTGTTGAGAATGTCAGGTCATCTACTTCTTCTTTTGGCTTGAGTAAGACTCTTGTTCCTCCTTGCAGGTCAAGCCCTTTTCTTATGTTTGATGTCGCTGCTTCTGACACGCTCAGCCCTATTGGTTTTATTCCTTTGATGTGCTTGATTGTCTTTGGGACTTCTTTTGTTTCATTGAATGTCTTGTTGACAAGCATTGTTGTTCCGTTGATGGTCTCATTGACTTCTCTTATGACCTCTTCTGTTATGTTTTCTGTCTCGTTCAGTGTTTCTATCTCTATTTCTGGCTCGATCTTTAGTTTGTAACTGTTCTTTGTTGTTCTTATTGTTACGATCTGGTCTGGTTCTAGTTTGTTGATGAAATCATAGTAGTCTTTTAGGTTGTTTATTGGCTTATTGTTCATTGATAGTATTCTTTCTTTGCTTAATGGTGTTGATTTTGGTTTTGGATTCTCTATTCCTGCGAGGTTTGCTACGCTGTTCTTCTGCACTGCTTTTATCATAATTCCTTCTGTTCCTGGGCTTGGGTGTATGGCCGCTACCGCCATAACTAAAGCAATTATCAGGATTATTACTCTGATGTCAGTCAGTATTTTTTTGAGTTTCATTTGTGCTTTTTCTCCATCCACCATCTTAGTATGCTTGCGTTCTGGAACCATGTCATTATCATGTCTATCAGCAAGCCTATGGTTATGATTATCATTATTTGTTTTATCACGTCGCTTTGTGAGAGGACGTACCCTGCAAATGCAGCAACTAAGGATGTCAGGCTCATCAGAACTCCTGTTTTCATCGCTCCTATTGTCCTTTCAAATATTGTTCCGCCTTCTCTTTTTCTCTTAAGGACTTTTGTTGTCAGCAAGATGTCTGTATCTACCGAATAACCTATGAGCATGAGGAATGCTGCTATCCCTGCTGTTGACAATTTCATTCCTAATAGGACTGTGACTGCCAGTGTGCATGTTATGTCTGAGAATGCTGCCAGGATGACGAACATGCTTGGCACTATTGCTCTGAATGTGAATAGCACGACTATTGCCATTGCTATGAATGCGAATATTAATGCTTTTATGGTCTGTTGGAAGAACCTTGCCCCTAATGAGCTGCCCATGCTCTCCACTGAGTAATCGCCTTCCTTGACTTGCAGGCCTGTCTGCGGCAGTTCTTTGATCAGTTCCTCGCTCTTGACATCTGCTGCTTCGATTATTATTGCTTTTGGTGAGCCTGCTTCTGTTATTTCTCTGACGCTTATGTCTGCTTTTGGGAACTTGCTGCTTAGTTTCTGTTCAATTTCCTGCATGTTATATGATTTCTCAACAGGGATTGTGATTGTTAGCCCGCCTTTTAATGTGACTCCTTTTTGGAATAGGTCTCCTGTTTTTGCGTAATTGACGCTTAGGATTATTATTGCTATTATTAATATTGTTACTGAGAAGAATAATAATGCCTTGTATTTTTTGTCATAAAAACTCAACAAGCTTTGTTTTAGTCCCATATTATCCCAACAATGCGTGATTTACAGGTTTCTTTTTAAAAATTTTGGTTTTATGGTCTTGGCTATTGGGGTTGTTTTCTTTGCTCAAAATGATTAAAATATCACCTGTATCAACCCTGCGAACACTTTTGACCCGTCAAATCCTGGTATTGGCAGCATGTTGAATATGAATAGGAACATGTTGATCAGTTTTGTCAGGTGCCAGAAAGCGAATGCTTTTTTGCTCATTTGCTTGTGTGTTTTTAGAACGATTAAGGCGGCAATAAACAATAGCAAATTAACGAATGGCCCTGCGAATGCGATTGCTGGCATCGCTAATTGTGATTGTGTGCATGCTGCGCTCTGGCAGGTTATTGAGACAAAAGCGGGCACAAAGAATATTATTGGTGATCTCATTGCTGCCAGAAAGAACCCTATGCCCAGCCACACATATGCTGCGTGAAAGACTGCTGTGTAGCCGAACAGTATTGCTGTTATCTTATGGCCAAGTTCGTGCAGTATGATTGCGGGAGCGATTGCTGCTGTTGAGAACCAGAATGTGTTCCACTCAAACTTGCCTCTTCTGTTTATTAGTTGCATGAATATATAGCCTACAACCAAGGTCATCATTAAGGCATCGATGATTTCCTGAAGATTTATCATTTTCTATCCTTGTCTGTTCTTGGTTTGTTTTAAATATTGTGTTTTTTTGGTTATAAAGTGATGAGAATTCTTTAAGAAGCTGTGAAGCTTCTTCTTATTTTCCTAAAAAGGAGTGTTTATTATGGAGCGAATGCGATACATCAAGAACAAGAATAAAGGGGCGCACTCAAACTATTTTAGATTAATTCTTTTATCAATAACCAATTTATTTTCTTTTTTTCTCATAATAGCTATATTATTGACAGTTAAAATGTATTTTTTTATCGTTATTTTTTGCGCAATCAATTTTTTAAATTTTTCTGGGTTCACATCAGGACCTGCTAGAGTCATGTGGACATTGAAGAATTCTCTCACATATGGGCTACCATATTTCTTTAGATATGCTTCCTGCTTCTCATTTAATTTTAATTTAAAAAAAGAATCTCGCACCCATTCATCCTTAAACAGAGTAACTTTTGGCATAAGTAAATTATGTAAATTAACTAATTTAGATGTATCTTCTGGTTCGATATAAATAATAAAAGGATCATTAAAAAAACATATCTTCCGAAAAACAAGTTTAAAGGGTTTAATGTGCTTAACAAGATCTCTAATAACTGTTTTAATTTTTGAGTAATCTTCTGTATGGATTCTATGAACTAAGGTTATATGCGGAGGCAGAGTTAGAGCCTTTTTTGATTCAACTCTTTCAGAGATATTTCTCATTAATCTTTTAAATTCAATAAGCTCATCTTTTTTTGGACTAATACATACAACAATTTCTTCCACTACCCAATTACAGAACTATAATAGATATATAAATAAAACGGTTTTTTAAAACGGCTCTGCTGAAACCCTTCAACAAGTAGGAAGTGATCTTAATTATCCTGTCTATGTTATGTGCTATTTGCATATAATTTCTTTTTTCTGTGAGTGGAAATCTCTAGCTTTCAGTTTAGGGCTATATTTTCTTTTAAGAGTTTTTTACTGATTTTCATTATATTATTTGCAAACAACACGCCTCTTGTTTAACCCAAGAGCCCAAGAGTTTTCTGTTGTTCTTTTGCTGTTTGTCATAGCCTTACTTAATTTTGTCTTCTTCTGGAATTGTAAAGGATTTTTAATCAGAATTAGTTAAAAAATTCTGCCCCGACTCTGGCCGAGGCAGCGAAAGTTTATCTCTTCTTTTTCTTTACTGCTTTCTTCTTCACTTTTCTTTTCACTGTCCTTTTCTTTGTTGTTTTTTTCTTTACTGCTTTTTTCTTTGTCGCTTTCTTTTTTACTGTCCTTTTCTTCACTGCCTTCTTCTTTACTGCTTTTTTCTTTGTCGCTTTCTTTTTTACTGTCTTTTTCTTCACTGTCTTTTTCTTTGTCGCTCTCTTTTTCTTAACAGTTCTCTTAGCAGTCTTCTTTTTGGTTGTTTTTTTCTTTGCCATCGCACTGCACCTCTTTTATGTTATAAACTAAATATGCATAAACTAGTATTTAAACGTTTTGCTTTTTTTAGAGCGTTTGAAATCTTTATCGTCTCTCTGAATCTTCTTTTTTGTTTTTGAATCTTCTTTTTTGTTTTGTTGCTTTGAATGGCGTCGAAGAATCCAAATGTTTTATTCTTTGTTCTTGTCATTTGATTGCAGTTCTGTTTTGAGGACAAAATAAATTTATTTTTGAAAAAAGAAAATCCGCTGTTTTCCTCTTCAGGAGATTGGCCCTGCCTCTAAGGATGATCAAGAGAAAAGTTCATGTGATAAAGATGTCCTGTAGCGCTTGGTTTATCTCGAACATGATGTTGTCATAGTTTTTTAGTGTGACTGTTTTTCTTAGTTCTCCTCCTGCCGCATAAGCATGGCCTCCTCCATTGAACAATTTCGCGATGTCTGACAGATCTAAGCTGCATCCTTCTCTCCTGCGGAAGCTTATTTTCCCGTTCCTGAATATTATCACTGCAACATCTATTCCTTTGTGTTTTTCAAGCGCGTAATGTCCTGCATCCGCTGACGATAAAATGTTGTTCGCCAGAAAGAATCCAAAATGTGTTGTCAGATATTTTTTGACCCTAATCGTTTTCATCATATCCTGCAGGGCTTCGTCTCTTCTTATTGTATATCCTTGATATTTCTGTTCGAATTTTTCGTTCCAGAATGATCCTTTTGCGATTGTTTCTATCAGTTGTTTCTTATCAAAGTCCGAAGCTAACAATGTGTTCAGTTTTTCTGCGCGAGGGTCTTTTCTTTCCCAGAACTTGATGTCTCTTGCCAAGCGGGCTATCTCTTTGGCGATCCTGTCTTGCGGAAGGAGTTTTTCAAAAGTTGCTTCCGCCGCTGACTTTTTCACAAAATGATCATACACTGTTGATGTCGGCTGTATCACGAAGCAGTATCTGGTCTTTTTTCTTATCTGGTCTTCCTTTTTGTGGGGATAGTAAGCTGCCCAGAAAAATATTTGTCTGCTTATCCTGTCCAGGTCTATCCTTTCAGGGTTTATGTCTGCGAAGAATATGTTTCCTTTTTCTGGAATGCTGATTTCTTTCTGGTAATCTATTATCTCAACCCTGTAATCCAAACGCTTGAGTATAGCATACCTGACTATTATTGCGCTCGTTGCTATGCCATCAAATTGTTCTGACGAATAAATGTGTATCATTCAACCCCTCAAGAACTTGTTTTGGTTTCAAAGTTTTTAAATTTTTAGCTTAGAAGTTCTGAATAATAGATTCTGTACCCTGATCCTCTTGCTATCACTTTAACATTTCCAAAAACTTCTTCCATCTTTGCTTGCAGGCTTCTGCCGCCTTTCTGATGTCTTGCGACCAGTTGCAGGCTTCCTCCTTTATTCAGGTGTTCTTTTGATTCCTCAATCATCCTGAAGCAAATCTTTTTCCCAGCTGTCTGGGGAGGATTCAGCAAGATAACGTCAAATTTTTCTTTTATGTTCTCAAAGATATCGCTTTGTATTGCTTTTGCTTTCACTTCATTTATCTTGATGTTTTTTTTGGCAAGCATGACTGCTCTCTCATTAATGTCTGCCATCAGAACTTTCAGTTTGCGTATTGCTTTGGCAAGCGCTACCCCTACAGCACCATAACCGCAGCCAAGGTCAAGGATTGACTGTCCTTCTGTTATTCTTGATTTCTCTATCAGCAATCTTGTGCCAGGGTCTATCCTTTCTATAGAGAACACACCGCTGCCTGTGAAGAAAGTCAGCTCTTTCCCTCTTAACACAGAAATTATTTTCCTTTCTTTCAGTCTTGATGTTGGAGTTTTGGTGAAATAATGTTCTGTTTGATTATCTTGTACCATGCATATAATACCCTATCTACTGATTTCAACAGGTCAAAGCCAGATCCTCTAAGTTCTATGCATTTTCCTTTCAGCAGGACTTTCGGCTCTCCCTGTGGATTGAAATATATCACTGACTCGTTTGCGGTTTCGCACTGTATTATTGTTCTGTTCTTGCATGCTTCTGTCTCATTCCTTGTGCATCCTGCTGCTATCTTTTTCTCAAACCCTTTCACAAGATTCATCCCCATCTCTGAAACACCAATCGTCAGTGTCTGAAACTCTTTTTGATCTGTTAAAGGATCAAACGTCAAGTAAATCTTGTCTGTTCCAAAATCCTTAGCAAGGTTTCCTTCCATTGTCACATTTTCAACTTCTGTCGGCAAAAACCTAAAGCTTGGCTGTAATAGCCTGTTGTCATAAGTGACTTGTGTCTCCCACACAGGTCCTGCTTTTCTGAATTTGAAGTAATTGTATTCAACTTCATGAATTTTTGGTTTCGCAGGACTTATCTTCGGAATTAAGTACAGGGTTATTACAAAAACTGCGATCAACACAAGAACGCCAATATAGAACCAATGTTTTGGCTCAAGCACTTTCTTATTTTTTTCTTCTTCATTCATTCCATCACCCCTGCCATCACATAAGCTATCCTGTCTGAGACTTGGTATATTCCTGCTGCCGAATTTCCTTTTGCGATGACGCAGTTATCTTTAGAAGTAATGTTGGTTTCATTACCATACTCCAAATAAATCACTGGATTTTTTTCTGTTGCATCTGCGCATGTCTTTTGTGGAAGCGCTGAGCTTGTGCTGTTTGTCAAGGCTCTTATCACTGTTTTTTTCAGCGGCTTCAATCGTTCTTCAAATAGTTTGTACTGCGCTATTGCTAGTTCTTCTGCAAGGGTGCTTTTAGGATCATAAGTCACAACAAAATAATCCTGTTTCAGAAGATTTTTTGTATTGTTGTCAATCTTGATATTCTCTAACTCACTGGGAAAAGTCGTGAAGAATATTTCTTGTTCTCCTATTTCTGTCACAAATCCCCTGTTCTTGTATTTTATCAAATGCCCATTATACTCATTTGTCTTTTCTTGGACAGGTGTCTTGAAACCATAGAATAAGACGCCGAATATGCTTGTTATCATCAGAAAAGCTATCACACTTCCTGCAAGAATCTTTGAGTCTATTTTTTTCTTTCTTCTCATTTGTTCACCTTTTATTCTTGATGCTTATCTTTTTGTTCTTAGCCCGCTTTGATTTGTTTTGAAGGCCTTTCTTTTTTGAAAGCCTCTGGAGAGATTTGAACTCTCGACCTGCTGCTTTCTTCAGCTTTTTTTTAAGCCTTACGAGGCAGCCGCTCTACCGGGCTAAGCTACAGAGGCATAGAATTATTTTAAATTTATCTTATTTTAAAGGTTTTGCCCTTTGTTTCTCATTTATTCAGTTCTTCCAGTATCTTTTCTTTGCTTCCAAGCCTTTTCTGGCATTCAAAGCAGATGTAGTGTTTTTTATGGTTCTTGTCGTATATTATTGTTCCTTTAATCTTGTTCAAGAAGATCTCTGCTATTTTCTTTTTGCATATTTCGCATTTCATGTTGATACTTCAATTTTAGTTTTATTTTAAATTTATCTGTTTTCTTTGGGTAGTTTTGCTTAAGAAATC
>CAYPUD010000029.1:0-9647 GCA_964413955.1 uncultured Methanosarcinales archaeon | reverse complement strand
TCTCAAAACTTGCCAACAACTCCGCAATCTCTCCTTCAAAGAAAAACTTCAACAAATAATAAGTCTGCGCGCAAACAGCGCGCCTAATGTTCAGCCCAAGAGTTTTTTTCTGTTGTATCGACCATTATCTCGGACGCCTAAATTTCAACTCAAGAGTTTTCTGCTGTTGCTGATCACATTATCTGGGACGCCTCTTGTTCAACTCAAGAATTCTCCCCAAACCAATTACCTATTTCGCACTATTCTGGCTCAAATACCCTCTCAAGTATCTCTTAGAAATCTTTTTATCGTTTTCTTAATGTTTCTCCTGTTGTGCAGTCTATGACTTCGCTTGGACGTCCTTTTAGTTCGCCCTCATCTATTGCAAAATCTATGAACGCTCTTAATTCTGGCTGTACATTATCTAGTGAGAATAAAGGTATTTCTCCTGTCTTGTTTACACTTGTTGTTATTACCGGCACTCCTGCATCCTTCACTAGTTCTGATATCCAGTGTTTTGGTATTCTTACTCCAATTGTTTTTTCGCTTGTTTCTTTGCTTACTGCTTGGTTTTTCATGGGGTATACTAATGTGTACGGGCCAGGGAGATGCTCTATACAGTCCTCTTTTGTTTCGCAGTGTTTTGTTATCCAATCCTTATCTGGTGCTATCACTGAAAATGGTGTTTTTCGACCTTTCCATTCTCTGATTCTTTTGACTGGTTCGTCAAGGAGTGCGTTGCAGCCTATTCCATATATCGTATCTGTTGGGTAAATAAATATTGCTCCTTCTCTGATTTTTTCTATGAATTCGTCTCTCCTGTCTAATAGTTCTTCTTTTGTTATTATTTGCATAATATATATTAAATCAAAATATATTAAAAATGTTACGCATTAGGAATCAGGAGGCTTGTCCTTTAGGCCTTGTTTTAGTCCAATTCTCTTGAAGAAAGCCTTTTAGCATGTCTTCTGCATACAACCCATCATCAAATTCTGCTTCTGCTAAAAGGAAGTTTTTCAAGCCTTCTGGTGTGCTTACATCAAATTCTTGTGCTGTTTCCATGTTTAACACCCCACGCTCAATCTTTTGATCTGCTCAAAAAAGAGCTTTTCTATGGTGTCTTGGCTTATGTCTATTTCTCCTTCAAATCTCATGCTTATCACCTCTTTTTTTGTAAGAAATAGGTATTTTTTCCTTTTAATATACTCTGCGTGGCTGTTTGTCCAGTGTCCTGTGAGAATTCTTTGTTTTACTTGCTGTATTCTTGCTTTTCTGATAAGAATTCTTTTCCTAACAGTCTTATAATATTCTTGAATTCTGCTAGATCTAGGCTTGCATCTGAGGGTATTGCGCTTTCCACTATTTCTATCGCTTTTTGGACAAGAAGTTCTTCTCTTTTTAGTTTATTTAAGAACGCGCCTTTCACTATACTTTCTTGTGTTTGGATGTATCCTTTCAATTTTTTTAGTGCATTGCTTATCGCTTTTAGGACATCTTTCACCTGATTTGAAGCATCTGGGCTTAACGCAGCTATGTTTAATGCATTCATCATCTTTTCGTTCTGCAGTCCTTTCAGTAACTGTTCCTTATTTGTCTGTAATACATTCATTACTTCTTGATTTGCTTGAGATATCTTGTTTATTTTCTCCTTTTTATTTAGCATTTTACTCCTCTTTTCCTATCAGATCAGCAGTGCATGCGCCTATTATTGCGCTTAATTGGACTGTTGCTAATGTCTTGAACATTTCTATTGGTTGGTGTAAGAATGTTGGGTGTAATAGGTATAATACGAAGAATGATACTGCTAATGATGTTATAAATAATGCTGTTAATCTTACCGGCAGGAACCATAATAGTTGCGTGCTTTTTATTTTTCTGAATCCTGTTATATAGAGGAACACCCCGCCTATTGCAAATGCTAGTGGAAATAATAGTATCGCTCTCGTAAGGTCTATCTGGTGCGCTACTTTTACTCCATAAATGAAGCTGTAGTGCGCTGTTGTTCCTATGAACGCCCCAATCGCTCCTTTTGCCACGTCCCTGTATGTAACTCTTCTTAGGGGATGGGTGCCTATTGCTTTTGTTAGTTTTTGTTGGGCTTCTTTTAATGCTTTGAGTTCTTCTATTTCGTCTGTTTCTTGTTCTGAGATGTTTTTTTCTCTTTTTACTTGTTGTTCCTCAAACTTTGATATTTTTCTTTGTTCTCTTTTTATGGTTTGTAGCTCTTTGTAAATCTGTTTTAGGCTAATTTTCTCATTTTTTTTGTTTTGTTTCCTCTTTTTTTGCGGCATCACATTCTTTTTAAGCGAGCAAGTTTAAAAATGTTTTTCTTAAGCTTGTTGAATTGTCTTGTGTGATTCTCAGAATTCATCCAGTGTTGAGTTCTTCTCACCAACTATTGTGGTTGTGCCTTCTTTTCCACCTATCACTTTTTTTGTGTTTATATATTTTCCTTTTGAAAGTTTCTCTATTTTTCTTTGAAAAGTCTTATACGTCCCTTTGCCGCCTTTTTCATGATATTCTTTGTATAAGTCTCCAATCTTATTAGTCCCTTGTACTAGTTCAAGTATCAGTTTTGCTTCTTCATCCAGGTCTTCTGTTGGTTTTGTGTGGAATCCGCTGAGAGTTTCTACAGCTTTGATCACATGTTCGTCCTTGACCTTATCTGACATGGCTTCTTCTGCTGCCCTTCCTGCTTCTTTCAGCAGGTGCAGTCCGACTCTTATGTCGCCTGCTTCCATTGCTTTTCCTACAACCAATGCCAAAGCGCTTTTTTCCCAGACATTTGGCACAAAAGCATAATCAATCCTCTCTGAGAGTATGCCTTCAACTTCTCCTGCATTGTATGGTTTGAACTCAAGTTTTTCTGGCATCAGCCTTGATTTGATCCTGTCCTCAACTTTAATCAGCCAGTCTGGATAGTTTGTGAGCAAAATTATTGTTTTTTTGTAGATGTCATTGAGTATGCTGTATAGGAAATCAGCGTCCTCCACTTTGTCTATCTCGTCAAATACGAACACTGCTGTTTTTTTGTTGACATAAGTCTGTATTATTTTGAACAGTTCTTCTGTGTTCTTGTTTTGCACAAACTTATACCCTAACTGATCGCATATTTCCAGGAATATCTTGTATGTTGTATTCTTTTGCCAGCAGTTGATGTAGAATATGTATACATCTTCAGTATGTTCTTCCAAATCCCTCAGCACCCATCTTGTCGCCGCAGTCTTTCCAATCCCCGGCGAGCCATAGACAAATATGTTCCTACCATTCCTGTTCTGCAACAGCAGCTTTATGCAGCTTGCTATCACTCTCTGCTGTTCTCCTCTGTATGGCAGAACTTTCGGCACCCATTCTGGGTCCAAGGAGTCCTCGTTCTTGAATATGTTTCCTCCCTTCTGTGCTTTGTCAAAAAATGTCATTATTCTTTTCTGAGGTTTCAGAAGTTTTTATAGATTGTGCTTTAGTATCATATAGATCAGGGGCTTATCAAGATTATCTTAATCTTCTCCGCCGATTGTTTTGAAGCCGCAGTATTTTTGCAATACTTCTGGAATATGGACAACCCCATTTTCATCCTGAAAGTTCTCAAGTATAGCCACTAATGCTCTTTCTGTTGCTACACAAGTATTGTTCAGTGTGTGCACGTATTCTCTTTTGTTTTTCCTGAGGAATTTTATGTTAGATCTTACTGCTTGATAGCTTGTGCAGTTTGAGCACGATCCTAATTCTCTATACTTGTTCTGCCCAGGCATCCAGCCTTCTAAATCATATTTTTTTGCTGCGACTATTCCTATATCTCCTGTGCATATGTTGACTATCCTGTAAGGAATTCCCAGACTCTGGAAAAAATCCTCAATATTCTTCAGCAGTTCATCAAAGAAGGCTATCGATTCTTCTGGCTTGCATAGGATTATTTGTTCAACTTTATTGAATTGGTGAACTCTAAAAATGCCTTTGTCTTCCCTGCCATGCGTTCCTGCTTCTTTTCTAAAACAAGGAGATATCCCTGCGAGTTTTTTCGGAAGTTCGTCCTCTTCAAGGATTTCGTCTCTAAATTGGGATATAAGTGGGTGTTCGCTTGTTGCTATGCAGTAAAGGTCCTCACCTTCTATCTTGTAGAGCTCATCCTCAAAATCATCAAGGCTTGTCACACCTTCATATGCTTTCTTGTTGATCATATAAGGTGGTGATGTCAGCAGGAATCCTCTTTTCATGAGAAAATCAGCAGCATAGCTCAATAAAGCTAATTCAAGCCTTGCTAGCTTGCCTAGTATGAAGTAAAATCTTGCTCCTGATATTTTTGCTGCTCTCTCAAGGTCTGCCAACCCCCATTTTTCCATCAAAGCAACATGGTCTAATGGTTCGAAGTCGAATTTCGGTTTTTCTCCCACTTCTCTTATAGTTACATTTTCTGTGTCATCCTTTCCGTAAGGGACGCTTGGTTCCAGCAGATTAGGGATTCTCATCAGGCAGTCTTTCACTTTTGCCTGCAGTTTTTCAAGTTCTTTCTCTGTTTTTTCCAGTTCTTTAGGGATTTCTTTCGCTTCTTTCAACAATGTTGTCGCGTCCTTGTTTTTCTTTTTAGCTTCATTTATTTCTTTGCTGAGCTTGTTTCTTCTTGCTCTAAGCTCATCAGTCTTTTTTTTGAGCGCTCTCCATTTTTCATCTGTTTTCAGCAGTTTGTCCAGCAGCTTTATTTTGTCTGGCTCTTGTCTTTTTTCCAGGTTCTTTCGTACTATGTCTGGATATTCTCTGATGTAGTTGAGTTCTAGCATTGTTTCACCTTTTTATTGCACTTTTTTTGGATCAACTTTTTCTGTTCTTATTTCTTGACTTTTAGGTCTATTTTTTCTCCTTCTCTTATTGCTGTCAGTATTATTCTTCCCAATGCGCTTTGTTTTTTAATCTTTATCCCTTTTTTTCCGACAGCAAATGTCGCAATGTAATCATCTCCTACGTAGATGTCAATGTCTTTTCCGAAGTGTCTTCCTCTTAGGTCAAAGCTTATTGTTTTTGATGATTCCTTTATTGTGTATTGTGCGCTTTTGCCAGTCGGTGTTTCTTTGTAGTTTTCCAGCGCTCTTATGTCTATTCCTATTCCCAGCTTTTCTTCTATCTTTGCTATGTTTTTTCCTTCTCTGCCTATTATTGCTGAGATGTATTTTTCTGGCACCCTCACTATTGCTTTTTCAGGGCTTATTGTTTCTACTTCAACCTTTTCAGAATACCTCTCAAATGCTTTTTCTATCTGTTTTTCTGCGAGAGCGAACATTCCTTTTTGCTTGTCCTCTTTTGTTACTGGTATCACCACTGTCTCTTCTCCATACGTGTAGATTTCTGCGTATGGTTTTCCTGTTTCAAAGTCGCTTACCACGACAACCGGCCTCGCAAGGTCTGCTTCTGCCATTCCTGCTGGAACTTTTACTTTCATCTCTACTGCAAGGACTGTATCGACTTTTCCGTTCTTGATGAACACGACTGTGTCAAGCACATGGGGTATCACCCCCAGCTCTATTCTTCCTATGAACCTTTGTATTGAGTCTATCGGGCTTGTGCCATGCACTACGCCTACCATTCCAACTCCTGCCAGCCTTAAGTCAGAGTATAAGAGGAAATCCTGTGTATTTCTCATCTCGTCAAATAATGTGTAGTCTGGCCTGCTTAGCAATAATATGTCATGTATTTCTTCTGGGCTGCCTCTGCTTATTGAGAGTTGTGTTATATCGTCTGGCAGTATGAGGTCTCTTGGAGCTTCCACAGTCTTTACTATCTTTCCTCTGTTCGCATAAAACACCGCCAGCGCTTGTGCGAATGTTGTTTTTCCATGTCCTGGTGATCCTGAGATGAGTATTCCTTCTGCTTGGCCTTCAATCCTTTCCAGTAATTTTTCTGATAGCTTGTACTCTTCTATTGTCAGCCGTTTCACGGGCCTTACTGCTGTTATTTCCAGTCCGTCTGCTAATGGCGGCCTCAACAAGACTATCCTGTATTGTCCTAATTGTATTATTGTGCTTCCTTCCCGCTCTATTTCGACAAAGCCGTCTGTTCGCATGTGCGCTGCTTCTATTATTTCTGTTGACAGTCCTTTGATTGTTTCTGCTGTCAGCTTCTTGTTGCTTATTTCTTTGAATTCCCAGTCCCCTGGCTTTCCTTTTTTTGCCATGGGCTTCATTCCTTCTCTTAGGTGGACGCTCATTGTCTCTTTGTCAAAGAATTCTTCCAGCTTTATTTTCTTGAAGTCTTTGTCATTCTCTATCTGGAACACTTCCACTGCTTTCGCTTGCGCTATCTTTGCCAACAGCTTATCGCTCGTGGCCAGAATGCCTCCTTTTTCCCATGCTAATGCTGTTGTGAGTTCGTTCAGTTCTTTAGCCAATGCATTGTAAGGGATATATCTGTTGTCTTTTCCTGCGAAGATGATCGAGAATCCTTGTTCTCTTGAGAGTTCCTGCAGTCTTTTCAGTTCTTCCAACCCCAAGTTGCCTGAGGTTTTTCCTGCTTCTGAATCTAGCTCCAGTTTTTTCAGTATTTTTTCGTGTATGTAAATCTCTTCTGCGCTGAGTTCTTTTTCCTTTATTTTTTTGCTTAGCGTTCCATCTATCAATGTTGTTATGTCTGGGATCAGCCTTTCGAACCTTGTCTTTTCTTGTGCCTTGCTCATTTTTTTGTCTTTCCTCCTGCATGCGGCTGCTTGTCAAGAATGATTTTGTTCCTGTATTTAAATAATTATCCGAACATTCATCCGAATATCCTTCTGAAAAACATCCTTATCCTGTCCCAGAATGTTGTTTTTTTCAGTGTGACTGGAAATTCTGTTTCTTGTGAATACTCCTTGCCTAAGTCGTCTTTGAATGTCAGTTTGACTTTTATTTTTTCTTTTTTTCTCAGGAACGTTGCTGTGTTTGATTTTATTTCAATATCCTGCAGATTATCCAGCTTGGAAAGTTCAAAGTCTGCTTTTGATCCTCCTGTCGTTACAGTCAGTTTGACTTCTTTTGGTGTTGAGATTGATTGTTTCTCTATTCTGAATGTGATTGTGTAGTCTTGTCCGTATTTTTCTGTGGTGGTTGTCTTGAATTGGGTTATTCTTATTCGGGGTTCGTCGAGGACTGTTGTGTGCAGGACTGATCTTGTTGTTATGTCATCGCTTTTTATTGTGAATGTTATTGTCTGATCGCCTGATTTGCTGAACTGGTGTTCATAGGTGGCTTCTTTTTTTTCTTGTGGCTTCAGCATTACGTCAGCGCAGTCTTTTCCTTCAAAACAATATTTTCCTGCGATTGTTGTGTTCCTGTTGTTTTTGAGAATGCATCTCATCTCTGTTGTTTGCCCTATCCTGATGATCTCTGGCTGGACCGAGCATGCGATATCTAATCCTATGCTTCTGCTTTTATCGCTTTCCTTGAGAATTTCTGCTAACTTTTCGATTTCACCTTTAGTGTACACTTGTCTGTTTTTTTGTACTGTGAAGTTTGTTGCGCTTGTTTCATTCCTTATTGTGTAGATTATTGCTGGTATCGTATATATGTAGTTTTTGTTCAGGTCTTCTTTGACCTTCACTACCCAAGTTATTGTTCTTGTCTCTTTAGGTTTGAGTATGACTATCTGTTTTTCTTTGTTCAACTCAAGCTCGTTCACTTTCGCAAGGCCTATTTCTGCTGTTATATAATAGTCTCTAAGGTTTTTTATTGTTGCTTTTAGTAGATTATAGCTTCCTGGTCCTGTCTCTTTTTTCTCTGCTTCTATGCTCATAGCAATATCTGGCTGTCTTTTTTTGCCTGTGGAGATTAGTGTTGCGTTTATTTCAAGGTCTTTGACTTCTACATCTATTTCTTTTCCTTTCCATTCGAATTTCGTGCTTGGCTCTTGTGGGCCTGTGCTCTCCATCATCTTTATGTGGCCTGCGTCCAGCCAGCCGAATTCTCCGAATGTTACGTCATAAGGCACCCATCCTATTCCTGGATAATACACTTCTGCCCAGCCGTGTGCACCCCATTTTTCTGAGATGTTTGGTGAGTTCGCATATGCTATCCCTGATATGAATTTTGCTGGTATCCCTAATGACCTTAGCATCGCTATGAATAGGCTTGTTATTTCATCGCACACACCTATCCTATGCGCGAGCACCCAGCCTGCTTTTTGGGATGCTTGTGCTGTCAGCGTGCTTAGATCGTATTTTATGTTCTCTTTGACCCATTGCGCTATGCGCGTTACTGCTTCATACATATCATCGCTGTTCTTTGTCAGTTCTGCTGCTTTCTTTTTTATTGCTGCGTTGTTTGATTCAATTACTTGCGTTGAAAGAGTGTATTTTTTGGTGTCTTTCGGCAGGCTTGTCAGAGGATACTTTATTCTTGAGTGTATTTCTGGTGAATTGTATGTTGTTGTTACAGTCGTTTTATATGAATAGTCGAGTTTTCCTGCTTTATTGTTTTGCCACTTGAATCTTAATTTGTCTCCTATCATTGATGATTCTGGTTGTGTTGTGAACTCTTTGATTGTTGTGTGTTTGTCTCTTTTCGGAAGAAAATATATGTCTGCTGTGAATTCGCTTAATCTTGCTCTTTGGCCTGTTGGTGTTATATTTATCGCTGAACTGACTTGTAGTTGTGTTGTGATTTTTTCTAAACCAAATATTTCTGATGGTTCTTGCGCTGTCGCCGTTATTGTCAGAAGAACTGCTGCAAGTATGAGGAGTATTGTTTTTTTCATCTTATTATCTTGTTTTTTAGTTTTTTTCGGTTAACCTTATTTTTTGTTTTATTTTATTCTTTCGCTCATTCTGTCATCTTTTCAGTGTATTCGTGCAGGCAGGTGTTTTTTTCTTGCTTTTTTCTTGTTTTATGTTCAGTGTTGCGCATCTTGTTGCTTATGATGAATTCTTTCAGCTCATCAAAATTTATTAGTGAGGTGTTTTGTTCCATTTTTTTTAGAGAACTGTTTCATCTATTTTTTTCATCCATTTTTAGGTCTCTTTTATCTCTTTTTGCTTTTTTGTTTTAGTTGATTCAAAAACGCCACCGCTGGGATTTGAACCCAGATATCCCGAAGGAAACTGGCTTAGCAGGCCAGCGCAATACCAGGTTATGCGACGGTGGCAATTTCTTTGTTCTTCTGCTGCTTGGTGTTTCAAGTTTATTCTTGCTTAAAAGCTTTTCGGGGTTCTCATCATTCAGTCCTAAAAATAGAAAAGTTTTTAACTGACCTGGTGGTTTTCCTATTTAAGGAGGTATATGTATGTCAGAGGAAAGTGAAGATGATTCATCAGATAAACAACACAGACACAAGTACAGAAAATACTGTGCAAAAGCCTTTTCAGAGTTCAAACAAGCCAGACTTAGGTTATCATTTTCTTGCTTCATTTTATGGTTGTGACCCTCAAACTCTTGACAATCCTGAACTTCTTCTCAAGATCATTCATGGTGCAGCCAGATACGCTGAGATGACTCCTTTTGGTGACTTGGAAAAGAAATTCTTTCCTCAGGGAGCTTCTGCCATTCTTGGTCTTGAAGAATCTCATATCAGTATCCATACTTGGCCTGAATATGGGGTTGCGACTCTTGATGTCTATACTTGTGGCACGAAAGAATCTTGCGAGAAGGCTTATGATATGCTAAAGATGCGCTTCAGACCTGAAAAGATTAAGAATGAGTATTTCATTGAGAGAT
>CAYPUD010000028.1:0-9800 GCA_964413955.1 uncultured Methanosarcinales archaeon | reverse complement strand
CCATCAACTCTGCGATTTTTTATCTTCAGAGAATACTTTTGCTTCCTCTAAAAACCTGCTTTCAACTCTGCGATTCCCCTTTCAAAAGAAAACAACCACAAATATCAGTTTGCGCGCAAACGGCGCGCCTAAAATTTAACCTAAGAGTCTTATTACTCTGCGCCTGACTTTCTTTCGCGCAACACAGGCACTAACTCATTTAAGTTGACTTTGCCGCTTAAACCGCTTAAACATAATTTTTTAACGTAATATTTATAAAAAAGCTTTTTCTTTATCTTATTTGGATATTTATGTCAAAAAGGAGGTTGAAAGGACAGTTATTGTCAGTGTTATTTATAGTGTTGCTTGCATCAATTTTAGTCACTGTTTATGCTGCAAGTTGGGATGTTAATTCTCAGAATGATTTCAATGAGGGAATCTATAACAGGACTGCTTTTTTTGTTGATGCTGTCAAACTGAATTCTTCTGTTACAGGAACTTATTCAAGCAAGGTTTTTGATGCAAGCAGGTTGTCTGAGTGGAATAGTATCTCTTGGAACGCGGATTTGCCTGTTGTAAATCATGTTATGCTATTAAAGCCTGAGCTGGCCAAGGACGCGCAGGGAAATGATGATATTACTAAAAAAGTGGAAGAGTTGGATCATAAATTTACTTCGAAGATGGTGGAGGTCCAGAAGTGGAACAATTCTTTGCCTTCTGGTGCGGGCGTTGATTCTGTAGTTGGATATTGTTATCTTAACCCACATATTTTTTTGCCGTGGATAGGAAAAAAGAATCTTAAGATTAAGATCGGCTTTCAGGTCTCAAGGGATAATGGCTCCAATTGGGATCCTGAAGTTTGTGTGCAGGATGTTGTTAAGAATTCTAAAAAGAATTCTAAATTCAGTTGTGATCTGAAAAAAAACTCTGGAGTGGATACTGTTGATGAAGTAAACAATTTATGGTTGAGGTGTACTTTTCCTACATCCCATCATTACGCCGTTGATTTTGTTCAACTGAAGGTAAATTATTCTATTATCCATAGCAATTTAAGCTTGCGTGTCCGTTCTTGCGATGATTCTTCTTGTTCTGGTGAGAATTTTATCAGTGTTCCTTTTGTTTCTCCTCAAAACTTGACAGTTGCAGATAACAGGTTTTTTCAGTTCAGGTTTGATTTTTCAACGGATGATATATCATATTCTCCTGGATTGTATGATGTTTCTGTGGATTATTCTGTGTTGAACAATATTCCTGAAGTAACTTTGCTTTCTCCTAAGAATAGCTCTCTTGTCAATAAAGTAATATTGAAAGCTGTTGTTTTTGATTCAGATGATAATTTTATGGATGCCGATTTTTTTGTTGATGGCGTTCTTGTCCATTCAGAAAAAGATGTGAGTAATAATTCTGTCTTATCTTATTCTTGGACATCTGCGTCTGATGAATTGCACAACTGGACTGTTGTTGTCAGTGATGGAACTGCGAACTCAACAAGAGAATATCATTATTTTACTGTTGATACTGTTGATCCTTTTATCGAGTATAATTCAAATGCCCAATCATCGGGAAATCAAAGCTTGGCTTCAATTTTTGTCAATGTGTCTGTTTTTGATGATAATCTGGATTCTGTTTTGCTTTTTTGGAATGGTGTGCCAGAAGACTTTCAATTTAGTGATGGTAATAATTATTGGTCTGATAAGGCTGGTTTGAGTGATGGGACTTATAGTTTTTATGCTTGGGTGAATGATTCTGCTGGTAATGTTAATCAGACTCCCTTAAGAACTGTTGTGGTTGATACACAAGCCCCGTTAGTAAATATCGCAGCTCCGATAAATAGTCTCTTTTACAATTGTAACACAAGCATAGACTTAAATTACTCAAGTTCTGACGCTCATTTAGATGCTGTTTGGTATAATTTGGATAATGGTGCAAACATAACGTTAATTGCTAATACAACTTTTAGCGCTTCAGAAGGAACGCATACTTTGTTCTTGTTTGCGAATGATTCTGCAGGTAATGTTAATTCGACTTCTGTCTCTTTTACTGTTGATACTAACAATCCGAAACTGGTTGTTTCTTCTCCTGTGGACGCAACTTCTTACAGGCTGCATTATTATGAAACAACAATTGATTTGAATTATTCAACAGAAGATGCGAACAGGGATTCCTGCTGGTTCACTAATCTGACAGGACAGGATGAAACTTTAATCTCTTGCAGCAACAGCACTATAAAGATTCCTGACAATGTTAATGACAGCAGTTACAACCTCACGATTTACGTTAATGATTCTGCAGGGAACCTGAACTATTCACAGATATTTTTCACAGCAGATTATTCTCAGGGAGTGCTTGGCAATGCGTCTTTGGTTTTGCCTGTCCTTAGCGGGCCTTTTGAAGAGTTTGTCGTTAATTTTTCAGCAGCGTGCATGAATGATTGGTGTGAGAATATTTCTTTACATCTGAATTTCAGTGATTGCAATCTTTCCAACACCAGTAAAAATATTTATTCTAAGGGAGATTTGAACAGCTCAAAGGTTGTTTCTCAGACATGGAATGTTTTCTGCAGTGTTGAAGGAATCCACACCTTGGCTGTTGATTACAGTTCGCAGGACGGCGCTGGAAGAGTCTCTGAAAACATCACTATCAGAAAAGCTTCTGAGCAGAATGATAATATCGCTATAAATCGAAGGAGAGCTTATGCAAGGAGGAGTAAGAATATTCACAGGGAAGCTGTTGCAGAACAAGCTGTTGCAAGGCCTGCTGTTGTAGCAACTCCAACAACTGCTGCAGTTACTTCTATGGCTGCTTCTGAAACTGCAGCTGAAACCGCTGCCACTCAGTCAGAAGCTCAATCAGTCCATACTGCTGAGTCTGTTCAGAGTTTAGCTGCTGAAGGTCCTGAAAATACAATGGTTGCAGAATCAGTCAGGTCACTTGTTAGTGTAAGAAAAGTGTTTACTGTCGCTGTTGTTCTTGGGTTGATGGCGATGGCTCTTGTGACTTTCGCCGACCTAAAGAGAATCCATAAGAAATAATAATTATTTTCTATTATAGATGATGTTTTAGGCAAATAGTTAAAAACAGCCTTTAGTTTTTTTTCATCATGGATGCCCCTAAAGAATCTTGCGGCTTGTTTGCTTATTATGGGTTTGAGGTTAACAAGAATGCTGAGAATATTGTTTTGGCAGGCTTGAGGGCGCAGCAGCATAGGGGCCAGGAGAATGTTGGTATTAATTCTTATAACCCTGATAATGATTGGATCTATGAGCCGCGTAAAGCTGTTGGTCTGGTGAGGGATTTTGAGAAGGAGTTCTCTTTTGATGACTGGGATTCTTCAATAAGTTTAGGGCATGTTCGTTATTCAACCACTGGTGGAAAGAAAAATATTGTGAATGCTCAGCCTTTTATCTTTTACTCTGATCGTTTAGGTTGTTTTACTATGGCTCATAATGGCCAGTTGACTAATGTTAAGGATCTGAAGAGGAGGATCCAGGAGCATGTTCCTTTTCAGTCAACTTCTGATACTGAGCTTATTGCGCATCTTATGACCCTCTCTGAGAAGACTTCTTTAGAAGGTGCTTTGATTGATGCTTTAAATCAAGTGGATGGCTCTTACAGCCTGATAGTCATGGGTAAGGGTGAGTTGATTGCTGCTCGTGATCCTATGGGGAATAAGCCATTCAGCCTTGCTAAGTTTAATCTGAATGGCGAATTTGCAGGTTACGCTATTGCTTCTGAGACTTGTGCTTTTAAGTATTTGAAAGACAGGTCAATTCTTGATGTTTCTTTTGAGAGGGACATTTATCCTGGAGAGGTCTTGGTCATGTCTGGCAGAGATGTTGGATCTTATTTTCCTTTTCCTGAAAGAAAGACAGCTCATTGTATCTTTGAGTTGATTTATTTTAGCAGTCCTGGCAGTGAGAGTTTTGGCGTTCCTGTCGGTAAGTTCAGGATGGAGTTGGGAAAGATCCTTTCTTTGCAGGATAAATTTAAGTATGGAAGTATTTTGGATAATGCAGGAGTGATTGCTGTGCCTGATTCCGGGAATCTTGCTGCTGCAGGTTATGCGAACGAGTCAAAACTTCCTTTAAAGCCTCTGTTGATCAAAAGGCATTATGGGGATGTTTTCAGGACATTCATTGAGCCAGACCCTAATTTGAGGTTCATCAAGCAACGAGAAAAATTTGAGACTCTTGAGAATCTTTTTGAGGAAGGTGAAGAAGGGATTATTGTTGATGATTCTATTGTCAGGAGCAACACAAGTAAGAACGTTGTCAAGATAGCTAAGGAACATGTTGATAAGTTGCATTTTAGGGTGGCATCCCCCCCGATTAAGTTTCCCTGCCCTTTAGGTATTGATTTCGCCACTTATTCTGAGCTTGGAATCAATAAGCAGGGGAGTATTGAGAACCTGAAGGAGCACATTGGAGCAGAGACTTTGGAGTATTTGCCTCTTGATCGTCCTGATTGGGCAGGAGATGATGTGGATGTTGCAAGTTTGAAAGAGCTTGTTGCTAAATTTCTTCCAGGGGAGAACTTTTGTTTTGCTTGTTTTGATGGCAAGTATCCTTGCAGTGTTGACAATCTGAAGAAGAAATACTTTGGTGATGACACAAATGATTGATAGAGTTGTTTAGTAACTATGGACGTTAAAAGAAAATATAAGTAAAAAATAAGAAAAGAATTTATTTATGGATATGCTTCTTTGACAAGCTCTTCTTTTCCTTTCATTGCAGACCTTATTGGCTCAAGAAGTTTTATCAGTTCTTCTGCTAAAGCATTTTTCAGGTCAAGAGGGTGGATCTTCTTGTCTATGTAATCTTTCTCTAACTCTTCGTAAGTCTTATACTCAAGTTTTTCTCCGCCGAATTTCTCTGGTTTTTGTATTGTGAATTTTCCACCTTCATTTTGTTTGACGACAAAGATCACAAACTTCAATAACGCCAGAACCCCATTTCCTTCTGTTTCTCCTTCTGGACAGAATGCTTGTGATAATTTTTTTCTGATGGTTTCTGGTTCGTCTAATAAGTCTATCTTGCTGTGAGGTATGCTGGCGCTCATCTTTCCGCCTTCAGCCAGTCCTGGAATCAGCGGACCCATTATCTCTATTCTTTTCGGGTAATTTATTTTTGGCAGGTGTTCTCTTGCAAACATCATAATTTTTCTTTGGTCAACTCCGCCGTATTGTATATCAACTTCCAAGTATTCCTCATCCAAAGCCTGCATTAATGGATAGATTATTCCGGCGAGTTTTGGGTTCTCTTCTTGCTTAACAACATCTGAACTTGCTTTTTTGGCGTCATGTATTGTTGAGAATGTTGATAGTTTAAGCAGGTCAAATAAATAGTCTGAGCTTAGCTGAAAATCACTGCCTTTCACGATCTTTAGGTTTGTTGTGTCTGCGTTTATGCACTTGAACATTAATGGGATTGTGTTTAGGTAATAATCATATCTCTTTTCTAAGAGATCCCAAGGGGTCTTATCAAGAGCGCCATGAAGGTCTGCTAACAGCAGTTTCACTTTGAATCCTGCTTTCAGGAAATCTGCTAAATTTAGCACTGGAAGAAAATAGCCGACATGAGGTTTTCCTGTTATGCTCCAGCCGCAGTATACTGACGGCTCTTTTTTTGTTTTCAGCAGTTCCTTCAGTTCTTCTTCTGTTACGATCTCTTCAGTATTTCTTTTGATCAGCTCTATTTTTTGATCTATATCCATTTTAGTCTCTGTCTTTTGTTCTGCTTTAAAAAATTTGCTAAAAAAAGATTTATTTTTTCTTATACTCTTTCAGGTAATGCTCAAAAGGCTCTTCACCCTTCACATCCCATTTAGCGATAAGGAATGTCCTGTCATATATGTCTGCTGTTATAAAAGGGTCCCTTTCCCTCTCTTCAATTTCTATCTTCAGTTCATCTGGGGAAGGGATCCAGTTTACATATAACTGAAAATTAAGATTGAGTATATCTGCTTGCCTTAACAGCCAGTCTCCGATTGTTGGATGACTTAGTGCTTTTGTGTAGATCTGAAGAAAGTCTATTTTTGCTTGTTTTGCTTTTTCTTTAGCTTCCTCTGTTATTGGAGGCATCTTTGACTCAATTGTTATGGAATCTTCATAGTCTTCATCAGGGTCTTGCAGCATGTATGTTTCTTTCTCTTCCATTCTAAAGAAGCGTTCAGGAAAGACCCAACACAAACGTCTTGCAGCATGTATGTTTCTTTCTCTTCTATCAGGCTTCTGAAAAATAAAGGAATCTTAATCATTTCATCATCAACATCTATCTCTCTTTCCAAACTAAAGATTCTTGTGTCAAGCTCATCATATTTTGCAGAGAACTCAGTTAAGAGATATTGTCTTGTCAGGTGGTCCAGAGCGTATATTACTTTTTCACTTTCTGCGTACAAGAATATTCTTGTTGTGAGATTCTGCATTTCACTGATTATTTTCTTTTGCTTTCTTTCAATACTGTTCCTGATGCTTTTGTCTATATCTGGCAGATTTCTTCTTGAAAGAGCAGATTCTCTTTCAATGAATTTTTGTACTATTTGGCCTAGATTTTCTTCTCCAGTTAAATTGTATTCTTCAGCAACAGCTCCGACAAAATTATATGTCATGTTCTCACTTCAATGAAGAACTAGAGTTGTATTAAAGATATATTTTGTTGTTCATTTTTTGTCAATAGTGTTGTATTTTAGAAAAGTATAAATATTCCAAAAAATAAGTCTTTTACGTGTTAAATTTAGACACTATAAAGAGGATTGAGGATTTTGTTTCAAAGCAGCCAAGGAGTGTGCAAGAGATAGCTCTTTTGATAAAAAAGAATTGGCGGACTGCTGACAGGTTGATTATATAAAAGAGAATTTTGGGACGGTCTCAACAAGGACTTTTAGGGAAGGCACAAGGGGTGCTTTGAAGATTGTCTATTGGTCGTCTGTCAACGAAGTCAGGGGATCTGTCTTTCAGGAAAAATTAGCAGAGCAGATCGGATTATTTCAGAAGAAGCAGGATTTCTCTGCTTTTGATATCTATCAGCATGTTCCTGATGGTAAGAAAAAGATTCACATTGATTCTTTCAGGAAAAACATGGAAGATATTGATCTGAGTGACTTTGCTAATCTGCTGAAGAACACTAAGAAACAACTCCTTGTCTTTTCTGGGAATCTTTCTTGGATTAATGTGAGGAACAAGAAAGCAGATCCTTTTAAGCTTGTTGAACATCTTGTTAAAAAAAATATTCCTGTCAAGATTGTATCAAGGGTTGATTTCAATGGTTGGAAAAATATCCAGAAGCTTATGTCTTTGAATTTTAAGTATGGTAAAGAGCTCATTGAGATAAGGCATAAGGCCCAGCCATTAAGGGCTTTTATTTCTGATGATAAGATTGCAAGGATAAAGGAGGTCAAAGAGCCTTCTGGCAAGGGGGGTGAGTTAAGGGAGAGGATTTATATCCATTACACCATAAAAGATAAGGAATGGGTCACGTGGCTTTCAAAGGTTTTTTGGAATTTATTCTCTAAATCTATTGATTCTGAAAAGAGGATGGCTCAGATGGAAATTCTTCAGCAAAACAGTAATCTTTATAAATAAACTCCTTTTTTCAGTCGCTCATGGCTGTTAAGAAATCCAGCAAGGTTGTGAAAAAGAAATGGTTTAAGATTTTAGCTCCTGCTTTATTGAAGGAGAGTCCTGTTGGAGAGACTCTTCTTGCGGATCCTGAACAATTGCTTGGTAAGAAGATGACTGTTGGTCTGGGCTCAATAACAGGAGAGCCTCAGAAGCAGCACACTCATGTTAATCTTCTTGTTAAGGATTATGTTGATGGTGTATTTAAGACTGAGCTGCTTGGTTGGAGAATTTTGCCTGCTGCTGTCAAGAAACTTGTCAGGAGGAACAGGTCAAGGATTGATGATAGTTTTGTTGTGCTGACAAAAGATAACAAGTATGTTCGCGTTAAGCCTATCATTATTACCAGATATAAGGCTCAGCGTTCTGTCCAGACAGCTGTCCGTAAGAGGATCAGGACTGAGATTGCTAAGCTTTTCAGCCAGAAGAATCTGAAGGTTCTGGTGTCTGAGATTCTTGCCAGAAGGCTTCAGCATGGCATCTTGAAGCGCACATCCAAGCTTTTTCCTATTGCGATATTTGATATCAGGCAGTTTGTTATTGTAAGCGCCGATAAGGCGAAAAAGATGAATGTTGTTCGTTTTGTTGGCGAGATTAGGAAGAATAAGCCAGCTTCTCAATCCAAGGCAGATTCAGAGGGGAAAGGTTCAGAGAAAAAAAAGGCAGTGGATGTAAAGAAAGGAAAAGAGAATAAACCTGAAGATAGCAAGACTGCTGATTCTGCAAAGAAAAACAGTGTTGTTGAAGGTGTTGCAGGGTCTGAAGCGCCTGAGGACGTTAGCAAGACTGAAGATGGGAGTGTTGCTGCGGAAGTTGAAACTGATGCTTCAAACAGTAATGAAGGCGTAGTTGATGCCTGAATCTGATCAGGCGAATTCTTGAAAAATCGCTGTTTCTGAAAATAATCACTGAGAGATAGTGTTCTTAGAAAATTTTTTAAACTTCCTGCGTATTTTGAATTGTATGGTTGGAGAACTTATTGCGCAGGGTGCTGAAGCGAAGATCTTTCATAAAGATGGTGTCATCATCAAAGAGCGTTTTGCTAAAGAATATAGGATTCCTGAGATAGACATTAAGCTCAGGAAGTTCAGGACAAGAAGAGAGTCAAAAGTGCTCAAGAAGCTGAAGGAGTTGGGGATTCCTTGTCCTGATTTGTTTGATGTTGACGATAAAGATATGAGGATATCTATGGAGTTTCTTGATGGCCTTAAGCTTAGGGATGTTCTTCAGGATGATCCTGATGGGTTTGGTGAGATTATCGGCAGGCAGGTTGGCCTGATGCATTCCAATGATGTTATTCATGCAGATCTCACCACTTCAAATATGGTTCTGAATATAGGAAAGATTCATTTTATTGATTTTGGCCTGAGTTTTTTCTCGACAAAAGCAGAGGATAAGGCAGTTGATTTGCACCTTTTGAATAAAGCATTAGAGAGCAGGCATTCTGATATTTATCAGGTGTGTTGGGAAGCAGTGATAAGAGGCTATAAAGCAGAAAATCCTGAAGCAGGGGTTGTGTTGGAAAGGCTTGCTAAGGTGAGTCTGAGGGGCAGGCATAAATTGAAATCATCCCATTGATTTTGTGCGCGCCTCTTGAGGTATTTTCCTTATTTTTGTTTTTTTTTGCGATCATTTTCAATTTTTAGCCCTAACCTTTATAAATAAATCTGTTTTTGGTAGTAAAAATTAGTAAAAATAAATGTTTTTTGAATTTGGAGGTTAATCAAAATGGTTCAGGGATATTGTATGAAGTGTAAAAAAAAGCAGGAGATGAAGGACGCAAAGGCAGGTAAGATGAAGAATGGCAGGGATTGTGTTACTGGAGTGTGTCCTGAGTGCGGAACTAAGATGTTCAAGATTGGAAAGATGGAGTAATTCTATCTTTTTCTCTTTTTCATTTAAATGGGACTGCCCGGATTCGAACCGGGGATCACAACCACCCCAAGGTTGCATCATACCAAGCTAGACCACAGCCCCTCTAGGTTTTGTATGTTCTTTCTGAGAATTTTTTTATTTAATTATTTTTCTTTTTTTTGGCTAATTCAAGTTAAGTGTGTCTATGCCGCCAAGCATAATTCTTAGGTGATTTTTTTTGTTTAAGAACAGAGACTTTACTATCTAAAAAAAACTGCCGATAACTCAGCTATTTTTCTTTCAGAAGAAAACAACCACAAATATCAGTTTGCGCGCAAACAGCGCGCCTCTT
>CAYPUD010000027.1:0-9950 GCA_964413955.1 uncultured Methanosarcinales archaeon | reverse complement strand
TTTTTTGAGGAAAACTTTTAAATAATGGGCTTTTTTTGGTTTTGTTATGGAGTATGATGTTTTGTTGAAGCGTGCAAGAGAAAAAATGCCTGAGTCTGTCTTTGAGAAGGAGAGGTTTGAGATTCCTAAGGTTTTGGGGCATTTTGAGGGTAATAAGACTGTCATCAGTAATTTTCAGCAGATTGCTAATACGCTTAGGAGAAATGCAGATCATTTGTTGAAGTATTTATTAAAAGAATTAGCCACGCCTGGTGAGATCAACAAGGCGGGTTTGCTTGTTCTTGGTGCGAGGATTCCTGCTTCTAGAATCAATGATAAGATTCGCCAGTATGCTCATGATTTTGTGTTGTGTCCGATTTGTGGAAAGCCTGACACGGAATTGAAGAAGGAGGGGGGTTTTTTGGTGCTTGAGTGTTCTGCTTGCGGTAATAAGCAGAATGTCAAGTCTAAGATTTAAGATGAAATTAGTCGTTAAGGTGCATTCAAAGGATGGTAAGACTTTGGTCGCTGTCTGTGATAAGGATCTTTTAGGGAGTGTTTTTGAGGAGGGTGATCGTATTCTTGATTTAAGTGGTGATTTTTATGATGGTGATGAGATGAGTGAGGAGGAAGCTGGTGATTTGATCAGGAATGCTGATATTGTTAATCTTGTTGGTGTTAACGCTGTTAAGGTTGGTGTTGATGATGATATCATTGATGAGGATGCTGTGCAGACTGTTGAGGGTGTGCCTTACGCGATTGGTATTGTGATTGAAGATGAGTGAGTTTTTTTGTTTGTTTTTCTTTGTTCTTTTTCTTGTGTCTTTAAGAAAAGTTTCTGGTAGGGTGAAAGTTGGTTTTTCTGTGCCAAGCACAGTCTTACTTGCTTTTTTTAGCATATTTTTTATTTTCAGTTCAACACAACTTTCTATCCTGTGATTCTCTGCTTAAAACCACTTCAAATCAGCAATTCTTCTTTCAGAAAAGAACTTCTATGATTATCGGTTGCGCGCAAACAGCGCGCCTATTGTTCAGCATAAGAGTCTTTTATTGATGAATCTCACGTTGTTTTGCGCGCATATTGTCTAACCCAAAAATCTCATTCCTGCGTTTAAATCTTTTTAACACAATTCAAGCATGGAATCATTTAAGTTGACTTGGCTTGTTTTAGGCGATTATTTTAGTGTTTTCAGCACCAAGTGTTCAGTCCTGTTTGTTTTTCTTTTTCCTTGCCAAATACGTCTTCAAGTCTTCTTTGCAGGAGCATTATTGTTTGTTTTAGGTAGTTTGATACGTTGTATTCTTCTGCTAGTTTTTGTGTTGCTTCAAAGTACTTCACCACACTTCCTTCTGCTATTGTGAATATGATTTTTCCTCCACATTTGAGGCATCGTCCTTTTAATGGCGGCCTCCTGTATTTTTCGTTGCAGTTCACGCATCTGAATACTTGCATTGAGAATTTTCTTAGGTTTCCTTTTGTGTCTTTGAGAAAGTGTTTTTCTATCACCAATCTTGCTACATCACTTGTGTTCACTGCTCTTACTTTTCTTGCGATTTGCATTTGGCCGTCTAGTTTCTCTCCCATGCTTGGGAGTGTTTTGTATGCTGAGCATCTTACTGACTTGTTGAAGTCGTCTGTGTCGTGGGTGAATTTGAAGCCTTCGTATTGTTTTTCTGTGTGGAGTGTTTCGCTGACTTTTGTTATGTTGACTTCCCATGGCATTTTGTATTCTTGGGCTGCTTCGTATAGTTCTAAGGGGTATTTGTCTACTATGTCCATGTTGAATGCCATGTCATCGACTTCGCAGGGAGTTAGTAAGGATGTTAGCACTAATGGTGCGTCCATTGTTGCTCCTCTGCTTGAAGGAAGGTATTTTTTGGAGAAGTTTAGGAATGCGTCCATAAGTAATAGTATGCTTGCTTCATCACCATCGCAGTCTCGTCTTGTTGCTGCATGCATAAGTGGTGATGCGAAGAACCCTTGTGTTTTTGTGAATCCTATTATTCTGCCTATTATTCCTGCGCTTGTGTGTGGTGCGAGGCATATGACTAACTGGCCTGTCAGGTCTTCTTGTTTTTTGACTTTATAGTATGGCTTCAGCTTGTAGAGTTTTTCTAGTAGTTCGTCGACAAATTTTGTTGTTCGTGTCAGGATCTTTGCTGTGCCTTCGTCTGGGGACTCTGGTGAGTCTGGTAGGATTATATCTTGTGGTAATAGTTCGCAGATCTGTGACTCGTCCTGTAATTCGTTTCCAAGATAGTCTTTTGTGTATCCTAATTCTCTTAGTCTTTCTATTGTTGTTCCTATTTCTTTTGGTTTGAAATGTGTGAGGGGTAGTTGTGTCATATCATATCTTGTTGTGCCGTCTTTTGTTATGTGTATTTTGTATTTTGCTCTTAATAGCCCTTTTATTATGTGTTCTGGTGTGTGGTCTTTGCTTGATGTGCCTCTAACTCCTTTTATCAGTTCTGGCAGGACTTTCATGTCAAGTATTTTTTTGCTTCTTTCTATGAGTGGTTTGATTGGTATTTTTTGTTTTGCGTAGGTTTTTGTTTCTCCATGTTGTTGGCATGTTTTTGTGTCTATCCATCCGCAGACTGGACAGTAGAATTTTTGTTTTGTGTTTGCTCCACAGTTCTCGCATCTCGGAAAGTATGTTTCGTTGCCGCAATTTTCGCAGTAGTATTTTGGTATTTCTGCGTTGATGTATCCTTTTTCTAAGGCTCCTTGGAAGCTTCTGAATCTTCCTCCTTCTTCACCTATTGGAAACAGGACGTGGGGGCTGCCTGTCATTTTTCTCATTTTTGCTTTTTCCGGCCTTCCCATCCTTGCTCCTATGAATGTGCCGCTTTTATCTCTTATTTTAATGTTGGATATCGCATTTACCATTTCCAATGAATCATTATACTCTTTTTCCTCGATATCTTTGTTTAATATTTCCTTGAGTATTTTAATCTCTGAATCGCTCATGATTATTTTGCCATCAACTATTTTATGTTGCAGGCCTATCAGTTCGAGAAATCTTTTTTCTTCTGTTATTGGTAGTTGGTTGAAATTGTGTTTTCTGAGGAATGAAATTAATTTTTTGCTTTCTTCTGTGTCAAGTGCGTTCCAGTGAGGCGTGTATTTTGGGTGTAGTGGTACATTGAGTCTTTTTGAAATTTTTATTGCGAGGCTGGCGTCTGTTTTCGTTGGGTGTTTGAGTGTGTTTTGTATTGTTTTTTCGTATTCTTCCAGTAGGTTGGCTGTTTTTTCTGTGTCTATTGTGCCGAAGAGGTTCACCATTGCTTTTTCCATTTCTTGCACCCACCATTCTTCGTTGTACCCGCAGGGGACAAGGGGGTGGGCTCTGTCAAAAAAATCGCCATAACTTATCAGTAGGTCTCCTAAGTATAGTATTTCTTCTATTTGTTTGTAGTATTGTTGTGCGTCTTCTATTGTGTCTATTCTTATCACTGAGCCGTCTTTTAGCTTTACTATTGGTCCTTCTATTGTTGTGCATGATGTCATGCTTGCTGCTTTCCCTGGCCTCTCCACTTTTAGTTGTGTTCCTGTGGCTATGTATTGGTTTAGGATGAACATTGTTGCGGGGTGCATTGATTGGGCAGAGTACCCGCTTACTCTTGATCTTCCATACCTCAGCCTGAATCCTCCTTGTGCCATTGGATGGCTTAGTACGGGCCTGCCTGCTACAAGGTCTGTTATGAATGTGTAGTCTTTTGTTATTTTTTGGTCGCTTTTTTTTGTTTCTCCTTTTGCTTTGGCTTTTTTTTGTATTTTTAGGAATTCTTCTAGGAAGTTCCATGCGCCCATGTCAAAGTCTTTTCCCCATTTAGATAGTTGTTTCCATAGTTTCGGTGCTTTAAGTGGGATGCATGATGATAACACAAGGCAGTACCCGCTTCTTATTTGGTTTGTTTCTATTCTTGGCAGGTCTTTGTAGTTGCTTACTTCTATTTTTTCTGAGGGTTCTCCTGCTATCTCTACTGGAATGTTTTTTATGAGGTATTCTGTTTCTGCTTCGCTCGGAAAATATTGTAGGTTTGTGACTCTGTCATGATAGTCTTGTAGTTCTGTTATCGCTCTTTTTATTTCATCTGGTTGCGCGTCATATTGGGCATAACCTAATTTTTTTCTTATATGATCTGCAATCAGCACACATACTGAAGCTGCGGTTCCTCCAGCGTTTCTGATGGGCCCTGCAAAATTGAGCCTGAAGAAGTCCCCTTTTTTGTCAAGTCTTGGTCTTATTTCTAGGCTGTAGAATCCGTCTAGTGGAGACGAAACTGTTCCCATTGTTATGTATGCGAATCCTGCTCTTATGCCGACTTCTATTGCTTCTGTTTTTGTCTCGAATTTGCAGAATTTTTCTTGCGCTATTTCCAGTCCTATCGTGAATGCGACTCTCCAGTCCAGGCTGCCGTATTGTTCTTCTAGTTCGCTTATCCTTTCTGCTAGGTTGCTGTCTGTGAGTTGCGGTGCCACAACTGATATCAGGCCAACCACTCTTTCTGCCATGTTTTTCGCAAGGCGGATCTCTACCTCTTTCTCTGGATCATAGTTTTGTTTTCTGGCCTGGCTTGCTATGTTGTGTGCTTTGGTTATTTCTTGTTGTATTGTGTTGAAATATGCTTTCACTCGTTCTGTTGCTATTATGCTATCCGCCTTTTCTTTCCTCTCATCCGCTTTATTGCTTTTTGTATCTGCTTCTTCATTCATTTTTTATCTGTTTTTTTGTTTTGGTTGTTTGTTTTTTGTTTGTTTTTTCGCTTTTTTTGCTTATCCTTGTTTATTTATTATTTGGTTGATTGTTGTCTGTTGTTGTTCTTTTTGATTTTGTTCATTGATGTTGTTCAAAGTCTATTATGGTTGGTTTTCTTGTTTTAAGGTTTATTGCTATGACTTTGCACAGGTCTGGTTTGTGCCCGAATTTTTCTTGGTAGCTTGTTTGTTTTTCCCAGCTGCTGGCTGCTATTATTGTTGTTCCCCTGTATGATGATATTGCTGATTTGTGTATGTGTCCTGTCACAAAGATATCTGGGACTGTTTCTATGAATAATGGGTCTTTTTCTGGATCTGGCATTGTCAGTGTTGATTGGTGTGTTGGCGCTAGGTGTCTTCTTTGCAGCAGGAATTTTGATACTAATACCGGCCTGTCGCTTATTTCTTTGCCGCTCATTCGTATGCTTTCAACATTATCGCTGTAATAGTCGTAGCTGTAGCCATGGTATAATAGGACGTTAAACCCTTCAAATTCTTTTGTGGCTGCGATGTTCACTAGCGCAGGATTGCTTAATAAGTATATGTTTGGTCTATCATATAAATCCTCTACAAATTCTTTGTCTATTCTTGGTTGGGGTTCTGCTATTCTTCCTGCGTCGTGGTTTCCTGGTATTATTATGACTTTTATGTTTGTTGGTATTTTTTTTATGTATTCTGTGAATTGTTTGTATTGTTGGTATATGTCTGTTATTTTCAGTTCTTCTTCTTGCTTTGGGTATATCCCTACCCCTGCCACCAAGTCTCCTGCGATGAAGCAGTACTTTGTCTTTTTTGCTATTTCTTTTTGTTCTTCTGTTCCATACTCTCCTCTCAGCCAGTCTATGAAATTCCCAAATTCTTCTTCAAGGAATAGGTTGCTTCCTAAATGAACGTCTGCTATGAATATTGCATAAGCTTCTTCTGGGCTTTTCTTGATTTCTGTTCTTATTGGTATTTCTGGCAGCATCATTTTTTCTGCAAACAATAAGTCTTTCATTGCTGTTCCTGTGACGCTGATGACTTCGTCTAAGACAGTGTCTTTTGCCATCTTGTACGTTTCTTGGTTGTTTGGTGAGAATAGCGCTTTGATTGTTCCTGTTTGGTCTTCTAATGTGAGTATTACTTTGTTTGTTTTTGTGAGTTGTTTGTCTGCAATCATTCCTATGACTGTTACTGTTTCTCTATCTGTCTTATTCGCTAATCTTGATATGCTGATGTTGTTTTCTGCTCTGGGCAGCAGGAGTTTTTCGATCTGTTTAAATCTGTTGTTGAAGTATTTTGTGAATGATTCTACATTTTTCTTTAATGCTGGTTTTTCGTAATCAAATAGTACTTTAACAGCCCATTTGTCTTCATCCTCTCCATCTCTATTATTTTGCTTGTGTTCTGTTTCTTTTGTCTCTTTTTCCTTTGCCTGGTTTGTTTTGATAACGTCTATTATTTGTTTGGCTTCTGCTTTTTCTTCGACTAGTTTTGCTGCTTTTTTTAGGGTGTTTGGGTCTTTTAGCCTCTCAAGTATTTCGGGCTTGACTAACTCGTTGTTTTCTATCAAGTAGGATACTATTTGTTTTTTCATTTGGTGTGTTGTTGTCTGCTTGTTTTGCTGGTTTGCCCATTGTTTTCTTTGGGTTCAGTTTATTAAGTTGATTATCGCTTATGTATCCGTTTATGTTAGGTTTATATCTTTAGAGATGCTGTCTTTCAGTTTGGCTGTCAATATTGGTGGTATTGATATCTCTATTTCTCTTGTCCTCCCATATCTTCCTTTTGATATGACTGTCGCTTTAATCAGGCCTTGTATGTCAAAATCTGCTATTATGTCTGATATTCTTCTCTGTGTCAGCGGTCTGTTGTTTGTTCTTTTGCATAAGCTTTCGTATATGCTGTATATTTCTCCTGTGCTGGTTGATTTGTTTCTTGCTGTGCTTAGGGCTGAGTACAGGACTAATTTGTATTGTAACGGCTGGTTTTTTACTATATCTATTATTTTGTCTTTTTCTATTTTTTCTTCTGCTTGGTCTATGTGTTCTGTTGTGACTTTTTTTTGTTCTTGTCTTTCTGCAAGCTCTCCTGCCACCCTTAACAAGTCTAGCGCTTTTCTTGCATCCCCATGTTCCCTTGCTGCGTATGCTGCGCATTTTGCTATTGTTGCATCGTCTATTGCGCCTTCCTGGAATGCTTGTTTGGCCCTTTCCTGTAATATCTGGAATATTTGATCTGCATCGTATGGCGGGAATATTATCTCTTCTTCTGACATGCTGCTTCTCACCCTTGCATCAAGCCTGTCTGTAAAGTTCAGGTCATTGCTTATTCCTACTATGCATATTTTTGTTTTCTTCAGCTCGATCCTTGTTATATTGTATAAAAATTCATCTCCTGCTTTTTTGATGAGTTCATCTATCTCATCCAATATCAACAATAGTTGGTGTGGTTTCTCATCAAGGATTTCGTAGAATCTCGCGTATACATCGTCTGTTGGTATGCCTGTGAATGGTATTTCTTTTCCGTATTCTTTTAGTATGTATGATAAGAGCCTGTATTCTGTATCTGCTATTTTCTTTAGTTTGCAGTTGACGAATATTATTTTTAGCGGAATATTTTTTTGTTTTGCTACTTCCTGCATTTGTTGGCTTGTGTATTTTGTTGTTAGTGTTTTTCCTGTTCCTGTTTTGCCGTATAAGAATACGTTTGATGGTTTTTCAAGCCGCAGCATTGGTGCAAGCATCCTTGCTAATTCTTTTATTTGTTCATCCCTGTGAAACACTTTCTTTGGTGTGAAGTTGTGCATAAGAGCTTCTTTGTTCTTGAAGATGAATCTATTTTCAATGAATTCGTTAAAAAAATTGACCAACCCCTTTTCTTCCATGTTTTTTCCAAAAGAAAGGCTTGTATAAAAACCTTTTCATATGCAACCCCTTTGTTTCTTATGGAAGTGTTAAATTAAAAATTTGTTTCTTTTCAGTTTTTTAATTGTTCTTTTTTTGTTTTTTCTTTGTTTTTTCAAAAAAAATATTTTTTTTCTATATAGAAATAAAATAAATTATTATTTTTAATTATTTTATTATAAGTTCCACTCGAAATAAAGGGGTCTTGGTGTAATGGCTGTTGTGGTTTCCTTATTTTTAAATAAAAAGCGTCGCCACTCCAGAATAGCAACAAAATAGAAACATTTATATACTGACTCACTTTTACAATAGTAAAATAACGTAAATTTTACTAAAAAACATAGACAGGTGTTAAAATGATTGTGCAAAAAGAACTCTTGAACAATATCAAAGATTTTGGCTTGAATAGCTATGAGGCTAAATTGTGGACTGCTTTGTTGTCTCGTGGTGTTGCGACCGCTGGAGAGCTTTCTGACATCGCTAATGTTCCTCGTTCCAGGAGTTATGATGTTCTTGAGAGTCTTGAGAGGAAGGGTTTTGTCATTATGAAGCTCGGAAAGCCCATCAAGTATATCGCTGTTCCACCTTCTGAAGTTATAGAACGTGTCAAAAAGAATATCAAAGAAGAAGCAGACACCCAAGCCAAGATTCTTGATAAACTGAAGAAAAGTGATGTCCTTAGCGAGTTGAATCTTTTATTTAATACAGGTATTGATACTGTTGATCCTGTTGATCTTACTGGTGCTGTAAAGGGCAGGAAGAATATTTATAGCCACCTTGCTTCTATGATAAAACAGGCTAAGAAATCTATTCTTATTATGACTTCTGAGAATGGTTTTCAGAGAAAGGCAGATAGTTTGAAGAATTATCTTATTAAGGCTAAAGACAGGGGTGTTAAGATAAAGATTGCAACATCTAGTCTGTCTGATAAGCAAAGCGCCGCTGCCCTAAAAAAGATGCAAGCAGCAGGCCAAGTCAAATTTTGTAAGCCTGTCGCGCGTTTTGTTATTGTTGATAATAAGAACGCGTTGATTCTTGCTTCTGATGATGAGAAAATTCATCCTGATTATGATTTTGGTGTTTGGGTGAATACTGAGTATTTTGCAAAATCTTTAGTCAATATTTTTGATAAGGTTTGGCAGGAATCTTCTGAAGTTAAGAAAAAGTGATGCTTTGGCAGCAGATAAAGCCGCCGCAACAAAAAGCTTTTTATATCCTTATTCTATATTGTTTATCATTTAGTTTTAAGAGGTGATTTTATGGATGAGTTGGTAATTTTGAGGATTGTTTTAGCGATTATTATTGGGACTCTTGTTGCTATTGCGTATAGTGTTAGGTATTTGATTCTTCTTGAGCGAAGGATCGCGAAGATTGAAATACACACAGAGAGGTTGGTTAGCAGGTTCACTCGCGGAACAAGCAATGCTGTTGTCAAGACAAAACCTGTTAAGAGGAAAACTAAGAAGAGAAGATAATTCTATTTTTTTTGTTTTTTTGTTTTGGTTGTTTGTTTTTTTTGTTTGCTTGCTTTTTTTATTGTCTTTTTTTTCGTTTTTTTCTTTATGTTTCTGGCTGTTTTTTTTGTTTTGGTTGTTTGTTTTTTTTTGTTTGTTTTTCTCGCTGTTTTTTTGTTTGCTTGTTTTTTATTCTCTGTTTTTTGCGGCCTTTCTTTTGTCATCATTATTTTTTCTTTGAGTTTTTTTGTCAGTTCCTTTATCTCTTTTTTTAGTTCTTCTATTTTTTTTGAGTTGTCTTCTTCTTCAAGCAGCCCGCCGCATTCAGGGCATTTGAATTCAAAGTCAAAAGCTTGTTCAAAACCCAGTCTTAAGCATTTGTCTGAGCAGGTGAAGAAGGTATTGTTCTCTTCTCTTTTCAGGCGGTCTTTTAATCTTTCTAATCTTTGTTTTTTTTGCGCTATCACCAGATCTTTTACTTTATTGTTGTTGAATGACCAGAAATACACATACCATCCTTTTTTCTTGTCTTTTACTCTTTCAAAGCTTACAAGGTTGATGTTGTACAACCTGTATAACAGGTTTCTTGTTATATTTATTTCTTTTTTTATTTGTTCTGCAAGTTGGAATTCTGATATGTTTTTCCTTTTTTTGAGAATTCTGACAAGGGGCAGCACCTCTTCACCTGCACTCTCAGCAATCGCTTCTTCTGCGACTTTTGGCGTGATTTTCATTAATTCTTCACTCCTTAATGTTAAAAAAACACTTTATAATAGTGAATGGGGTTTATAAATGTTTCGAAAACATTGTCGTACTGTTTAATTTCATAATTAGGTTACACTTCTTAATTTTTGCGTAATTCTTGCTTTT
>CAYPUD010000026.1:0-9968 GCA_964413955.1 uncultured Methanosarcinales archaeon | reverse complement strand
AGTCATCCGCAAGTTTTACCGAGAATAGAGCTAAACGAAAAATCACATGAAGACTACGCTTGGCAGCATAGGCACACTAAAGTTGACTTGCCGATTTAGCGAAAGATTTAAAATATAAATAACATACAAACACTATAACATGATAAAAAAAGCGGTGATTATCGGACTGATATTCTTATTAATAATGGGCCTGAGCGGCTGCAAACAAAAAAAAGAAACAGAAAAAGTAAAAATAGAAAATCCTTTCATAGGAGGAACAACAGGAATAATCGCCAGTTTCGAAAACCTCAGACCAGACGTAAGAGACCAAGGGCAAGACCCTTTTGACATCATAATAAAACTTGACAACAAAGGAGAAACAGACATCGCACCACAAAACATACAAGTAAAACTATCTGGCATAAACCCAATTGAGTTCGGAACAACACAAGCAAACCTGATAAAAAACGCTCAAGAAGAATCAATAGCTCAAAAGAAAACACCAGAAGGAACAATAACACCAAGCCCGCCAACATTCGTAGAATTTCTAGGGTTAAATTACCAACAAAAAATAACAGGAACACAAATAACATTCCCATTAAAAGTTGATGTCTGCTATGCATATAAGACAAGAGCGGTTGGTAAATTATGCATAAGAAGCAACACACTAAAACAAGAAGAAGGAGTATGCCAAGTCACAGGAGAAAAACCAATATACACTTCAGGAGCGCCAGTCCAAATAGTAAACCTAAAAGAAAGCGCAAGAGCAAAAAACAAAATAGGCTTCACGTTTGAGGTCATCAACAGCGGAGGAGGCAGCATATACAAAAAAGGACTCAAATGCGACAAAAGCAAAAGACAAAATGAAAACAGAGTAACGATACGTGTTGAGACAAACATGCCAGGACTAAAATGTGTTGGGTTGACTGAAAAATCACCAGGGATTGTTGAAGGAGAAACAACACTGTATGCAGGAAGCAAATTAGTAAGCTGCTCACAAACAACACCAATAAATGATTTCGAACAAGTCATCAAAATAACCGCAGAATACGACTATGAGACAAGCATAACAGACAAAATAACAGTCAAAAGTTCTGAATTAATATAATAAATTCATAAAAGACAACAAAAAAAAAGCGCGAAACAATGTGAGATATAATAGTAAAAAAAACTCTTGCGTTGAATAAGGGGCGTTCTGTAAAATGCTGAGTATGAGCAGAAAACTCTTAAGTTAAACTTTAGGCGCGCTGTTTGCGCGCAACTGATAGTTGTTGAAGTTTTCTTCTGAAAGAAAAATCATAGACGTATCAGCAGGTTTTTCAGAGAGAAAAGTCCTTTCTGAAGCAAAGAATTACAGAGTAATTTGCAGGATCATTTAAGGAGAAAATCTTGTCAGCAGACAAAAGATTAAGAAAAATTCAACAGATAGTTGAAGCAAGAAACTCTGCCACAATAATAGACCTGCGCCAAACAGGCGCACAAGAATTCAACAAAAGAAAATGCTCCTGAGCTAAACACAAAGCCAGATACTAAATACAACATCTGGGCACACAAAACAAACCAACAAAACTATTTTAATGAAGAAAAATAAGCAAGCAAAGCCTCTAACTGAACAAACTCATCAGCACCCTCAACCATCCTAAACTCAATCTCACCACACTTATCAACCATCGCAACCTTCTCCTTATCACTAACACCTAAATCCCACACCAATTTCTGGATCTGCTTAATCAAATCCACACCAGACAAACCATACTTCAACATCACAGCCAACAAACCATCCTTTGCCTTAACAAAATCACCATTTATGGCAGATTCAAGAACTCCCTTAAGCTCAGCAGGCCGAGCAACAGACGCAAGATCAAAAACAAGATCTGCAGTGATTTTCTCACCAAGAACAGCGCAACTCTGCAAAGTATTCTTCATCTTCCTGCAATCACCACCAGCAATCTCAACCAAAGCATTCAAAGCATCAGAATCAACATCCAAACCCTCTTTCTGAACAACAGATTTAGCCAACTCCAACATATCCGCATCCTTAACAGGCCTAAACTTAAAAACAGCACAACGAGACTGAATAGGATCAATAATCTTAGAACTATAATTAGCCGCAAGAATAAACCTACAAGAGCCAGAATACTTCTCCATAGTCCTCCTTAACGCCTGTTGAGCCTCTTTAGTCAGAGCATCACACTCATCCAAGAAAATGATCTTAAAAGGAACATCACCAATAGCCCTTGTCCTAGCAAAATCCTTCACCTTATTCCTAACAACATCAATACCCCTCTCATCACTAGCATTAAACTCAATGAAATTATCCCTCCAAGACTCACCAAACAATGTCTTAGCAATAACAACAGCCAACGTAGACTTGCCAACACCAGCAGGACCTGCAAACAACAAATGAGGCAGATTCTTTTGTTCAACAAAAGCCCTAATCTTAGAAACTACAACATCCTGGCCTTTAATCTCACCAAAAGTTCTTGGACGATACTTCTCAATCCAAATAGACTGCTCTGCCATAAAAACCTCCAAAAAAAAGCTAAAAAAAAATTATAACAAATCTTCCTCACTGATAACCAAGAAATCACCCATCGCAATCACAGCACTAAAAGGAACAAGGTACTCCCCCTGCTTATTCTTCTCAAGCTCAAGCTTATCAGTATACTGGGTTGGATTCTTGAGCACAACATGAATCAACTCACCACTCTTCACTTCAAAAATAATGTCCCCAACCTCACCAAATCTCTTGCCAGACTTGCTCACAACAGTCTTTCCAATGACTTGTTTAGCTAATTTTTTAACATCCTCAGTCATGAATTTCACCTAATGGTTTGGAATTTTATTGAATATATAAAGGTTTCTTTTTCAAGCACAGCCAATTTAAAGGAGTTAGTGCCTATGCTGCACGAAAGAGTGTTAATAGCGAATGTATAGGTCTTTTGAGCTGAATAAGAGATGTGTGAAACAATCGGAGCAGTAACAGCAGAAACGGGAGACTCTTTGATTAAACTTTAGGCGCACTGCTTGTGCGCGAACTGATAATTGTTGAAGTTTTTTCTGAAAGAAGAATTGTTGAGTTGATAGCAGGTTTTGCTTGAAAGAGATAATCTGTCTGCGGAAAATAGGCTAAGAAAAATACAACAAATTCATGAAGCAAGAAACTCGGCCACAATATAGAACTGCGCCAAACAGGCGCACAAGAATTTAACTAAAGAAAATACCCTTAATCAAACACAAAATCAAACAAAAAAAACACCTGAGAACTGCGCTTGGCGGCATAGACACACTTAACTTGACTTGCCGCTAATCACTAATCAGTAAAATTTAAAAACAAACTAACCTTTTTCGCCATCAAATGGGAGAAAACAAACTGCATAATATCGCTTACAGCTACGTTACACAAATGAGCGATCTGGAAGAAGAAAACAGATTCCTAAAAGAACACGCAGACAACCTGCAAAAAGAACTTGAAAAATTCAAGAAAACACCGTTAATAATGTGCGAAGTGAGGGATTTGATCGGGCAGGACGCACTAGTGAGACTTCCAAACGGAAACGAATTTCTGGTGAGTGTATCATCAAGCTGCGAAAAACCCCTTCTGCCAGGAGATTCAGTGCTCGCAGAACAAAAAAACCTCACAATAATAAAAAAAATCACAAGTAGAAAAAGCTTTGACGTAGAAAAATTCGTGATTGTGGAAAAGCCGCAAACAATCTGGGAATCAATAGGAGGATTGGATGAACAAAGAACAGAACTGCATGAAGTCATAGAACTCCCCCTGAAAAAACCAGAACTATTCAAAAAGATAGGCATAGACCCCCCAAAAGGAATACTGCTCTACGGTCCACCAGGAACAGGCAAGACTTTGCTGGCAAAAGCAGTTGCAGCAAGCACTGACAGCACATTCATAGAAGTTGTGGGCTCTGAGCTAGTACAGAAATTCATAGGAGAAGGAGCAAAACTAGTCAAAGAAATATTCCAACTCGCCAGAGAAAAAGCACCATCAATAATATTCATAGACGAAATAGATGCTATTGCAGCAACAAGAATAGAATTAGGAACAAGCGGAGAAAGAGAAGTCCAAAGAACATTCATGCAACTACTGGCAGAAATAGACGGCTTCAAAGCATTAGGGAATGTAAAAATAATAGGCTGCACAAACAGAAAAGACGTCCTGGACCCAGCAATAACAAGACCAGGAAGATTAGACAGGCTCATACAAGTCCCCCTGCCAAAAGAAGAAGGAAGAAAAGAAATATTCAAGATCCACACAAAAAACATGAAATTAGGAAAAATAAACTTTGAAAAAATCAACAAACTAATGGACGGATTCAGCGGAGCAGAAATAAAAGCAGCAGTAACAGAAGCAGGATACTTCGCCATAAGAGAAAACAGAACAAAAGTGACAGAAACAGACATAATTGACGCTATTAAAAAAATAAAAAAAGAGAACGAAGAAGATGACAAAGAACACCTGAAAATGTTCGGCTAAAAAACAATTTCTTACAGAATCAACAAAATAAACAACAATCAAGCCAACTTAATAGAGTCACTGCATAAGTTGAGTAAAAGAGAGTTGAGAACAGAGAAATAAGACTCTTTAGTTGAACAAGAGGCGCACAAGATACTGCAATCAGCAACAGCAGAAAACTCTCAGGCTGAAAATTAGGCGTCCTGCTTGGACGCGACTGATAATCGTGGACGTTTTTTCTAAAAGAAAAAATTGTAGAATTATCAGCAGATTTTTGAGAAAAAGTCTTTTCTAAAAAAAATCAACAGAGTTAAAGGACACTCTTGATCTGAAACAAAAAATCAAGCAGAAAAAAATCACCAAAAGACCTCATCAAACAATGCAGGCACACAAAAATAACTTAGCCAACCACTAAAATAACAAGAAAGTCAAATCACTTCTGCATCAACACAAACACGATAAACACGAGGGGCGTGCTCGCCAGCCTTAACCTTCCTGAGAATCCTGCAATCCCTGCCAACCTTAAGGCAAGCCTGCCTGACCTTTTCAGCGATCATCTCAAACTCGTCAAACCTGCCAAAATCATAAAAATGCAACACACCACCTTTCTTAACAGCAGGAACACAAAACTCCAAAAACCTCTCACCACCCTTAGGCATGGCCATAACAACACGATCAAATCTACCTAGATTTGGAACAACCTTCGCAACATCACCCTCAATAACCTTGACCTTACCCTGCAACTTATTAATCCTCACATTCTCCTCAGCAAACCTGTGCGCAACAGGATTAAGCTCAACACCCACAACAAACTTAGAGGGGCTGTTTTTTGCAAACACCAAAGGATAAGGCGCAACACCACTAAAAGCAACAAGAACACACTCACCCTGTTTTATCAAACCTGCAATCCTCAAACGCTCATGAGACAATCTTGGACTAAAATAACACTTCTCAACATCTAAGCGTATACGACAACCACTCTCCTTATGCTCAGTCACTTTAGTCCTTTTTCCAGCAAGCCATTTGAGCTTCTGCCTGCGATACCTGCCATAACGAATGCCAACCTTCTTAAGAACAGTATGAATATTCTTGATATTATCAATCAAAGCGTTTGCGATAACCTTCTCAAACTTTTCCAATTCTTCAGGAATCTCAATAATAGCAATACTACCCACAGAATCAAAACCCCTCTTCACAAGACCAAGCAAATTATCAGGAATTTTTCCCTTTAAAACCTTCCTCAAAGAACTCATAAAAACTCACCCAAACCCTTCTGAGCATTCTTCTTAAACTTATTGAGAGTGCTTTCGACCCTGTCCTGACTGAAGTCAAACTTATCAACCAACAACTGTTTAACTTTCTCCTTATCCACAACCCCCCATTTCAATTCAAACTTGTCAGTGACTGGCATGTTATTAAATGTGTCAAGAATAGGCCTCCACACAGTTTCTTCCAAACCGGCTTTTTCAAAAACAGCTTCTGCAGTCTTCAAATCCTTAACCAAAGCCAAAGCCTTCTTAGGACCAATACCCTTAACACCACCAATATTATAATCAGTGCCAACAAGAATCGCAATAATCTTAAGCTGCTCCAAAGAAATACCCAACATAGAAAGATTAGCTTCAAGATCAATCAGCTCAGGATGAACTGTGATATAAGCAAACTTTCCAGGAAGCTTCCTCCTACCAGTAATACTCAAATTCTGAACAACAAAAGGCGCGCCATACAACAAACTATCATAGTCCTGACTGACAACAGCCCAACCATCACCTTCCCTGACCATGAAAGCTGCCTGAGCCTCACCCTCTGAAGGCGCCTGAACCCAAGGCACACCCAACGCATCAAGCAAAAGCTTTGCCTGAGAAACCATATCATCAGTAAGCTTAGCGGTCCTGCCAGCAAACTTCTTCATACCCAAAACATCCTCCTCAGACTTAGCCTTCTCAAAAGCAGCAGCAGCATCTTTCTTGACAGCAAACCTCCGCTCTAATTCTTGCTGCTTCAAAACAGGAGGAACACCATCAAAAACAAAGACCAACTTCAGACCCTCTAACAAAAACTTAGTGGTCCTGGAAAACAAACCAATTAGATGAGAAGTCACAACACCATCCTTATTGGTAAAAACAGCGCCATCAGGGGCGCGAATGGTCGTCAAAAACTGATACAACATATTAAAAGCATCAACCACAAGAACCTTGCCTTTCAAGTCCTTAAAAGAAAGAGCTTTTTTCTCAAACAAATCCTTAAGATTAACACCCATTTCATTCAACCCTCTTAACAATCAATTCAGACAAGCTCCTGCTCAACTCCTTTGCCTTATTAGTCAATTGACCAGAATACAACAAAACACCAGGCAATTTTCTCATTTGAGACTTGACAACGACCTTGCTTATGTCAGCATCACTCACTTTTGACTTGCCAAGAAAAACACAATAAAACTTAACACCCCCCACAGGAGTTGGAATCCTCACAAGATACTCTGAATGAGATTTTCTCTTACCACTCAAAACATTCAACACCTCAATCTTGTTTCTTGTGAAAAAAGAACTGATACCTTCTTTAACAGCTCCAACACTCTCAGCAGCCTTAGCAACAGCCACAACCGGACCACCTTTTTTTTTAAGAATATTTTTCATTTGCGCACTCGTGCGCTCACCAACAACCCTGTCACTCTTCTTATCAATATCCTTGTCACTAATAATCTTTTTCTCAACAGATTCATTCAGCCTGCTCGTAATGCTTGCGGTTTGAGTACCATTCTTGCTGCTTGATTTGTTAGAACCACCAACAGAGCTGCTCTTAACCTTGTTCTGAATAGTTTTATCCTCTTTATTTTCATCTTGGTGCTTTTCAACAACCCTTTCCTTAACAACCCCAACTTTCTGACTGTTGCCTGTAACACCTGCAACAGATCCCTCACCAGAACTGCTCTTAACCTTACTATCAAGAACCTGCCTGATAATCCCTTTCACCTCATCATCACCAGACAAAAACCACTTATAAAAAACCTCTTTCCAGCCACCAACAGAAACCTCTAAAGGCACAGCAAAATCCTTAATATTGCTTAAAGAAACCCTAACTAAAGGAGATTGCTCAGAAGCACGCAACACCCTCTTTTCCTTAAGCAACTCAACAGTCTCCCTATCTTTCTCATTCAAAAAATTCACAAACTGCAACAACTGAGCCTCATTTCCAGGCAAAAAATACAAAGGAGAACTCCCCACCTTCAAATGACTCACCCTCAACTTCTTCTTAGCAGCAAGATCAGACAAAACAGCGCCAGCAATAATAGAATCAACCCCTAAAACCCTTGCCACATCAGAAGGCTGAACAGGCCTCAAACGCGCAACCCCAAAAATCTTTTCAATATCTATCATAGTTCATCATTTACAAAAAAAAGATAATGCAAGCGTTTTAAATAATTTATGTAAATAAGCAAGATACTATGAAATTTTATGGCCTGATCCACTTATTCTCCCAATAAGAAACATCACCCTCATCATCAACAACCGCAATCAGTAACCGCTTCTTAGTGGAGTGAGCAACCCTTGCTTTAGCAGAAAACTCGTGCCAAGTAAGGCCCTTACGCTCATGAACAGGAAACAAAACCCATCTAGCATGATCCTCACCAGGCTTAACACCCCTGTCATACACCCTAAACGGCGCCCCAAACTTCAAAGCAGTCTTAACAATATAACCACGCCTCCTCAAATCAGAAAAAACAACAAAACAAACCCAAAAATCCTTATTCTGCTTTCTAGCCTTCTTCAACAACATATCAAAAGACAAACTATGATTGCGCCGATCAAAAACATCCAAACGACCAGCTTCCTTAAGAAACAAAGCCTCATAAAAAGACAACCTAACTCGCCCGTCCTTCAAAAGAGAACCAAAACGATTCTTGTTAAACAACTCCCTGGCAGCATCACTATTCTCTGTAATAACACCATCCTCCTCAAGGACAGCTTTAATGGGTGATAATTCCATAAACCACCCTTAATCAAATAAATTTAAAAACATTGCTATATTTACAACAACAATGGAAATCACAATATTAGGCACAGCATCCATGGTCCCGACAAAAGAAAGAAACCACTCCGCATTCTTCCTAAAATTCGGAACAGAAGGCATATTATTTGACTGTGGAGAAGGCACACAAAGACAAATGAAAAAATTTGGCATAAAAATAACAAAAGTCACAAAAATTCTCATAACACACTGGCATGGAGACCACGTGCTAGGGCTGCCAGGACTGCTACAAAGCATATTCTCAACAGAAGGCGCAGAAAGAATAAAAATATACGGTCCCCCTGGATCAAAAAAATACTTCAAATCGCTCATGGCAGGACTGGCAACAGAGGGTGATATAGATGTAGAGATAAAAGAAGTAAAAGATGCTGTTTGTTTTGAAAATGAAAAATTCAAGATTGAAACGCTAAGTGTGAAACATTCAACACCCTGCAATGCTTATGCATTCATAGAGAAAGATAAAAGAAAAATAAAAATAAATGCGATAAAGAAACTTGGCATTCCTGAAGGACCGCTCCTTGGAGAACTGCAAAGAGGAAAAAATATCAAATTTAACAATAAAACAATCAAAGCAGATGAGACCACAACAATAGTCAAAGGCAAAAAAATCACATACATCACAGACACAAACCTTGTCAAGAACTGTTACGAAATAGCAAAAAACTCAGACATACTTATATGCGAAAGCACATACGCGTCAGATATGGAAGACAGGGCAAAAGAAAGAGGACACATGACAGCAAAAGAAGCAGGACAACTCGCCAGCAGCTCAAACGCAAAAAAACTAATACTAACCCACTTCAGCGGAAGATATAAAGACAGCGGCGTCCTTGAAGAAGACGCCAGAACGGTCTTTGACAACACCTTCTGCGCATATGACGGGATGAAAATAAAAATATGAGCCTAAAAAACAAGAAAAAAAAGGGGACAGATGCAGAAAGAGACCTCATACACATTTTCTGGAAAAATGGATGGGCTGCAGTGCGAATAGCTGGCAGCGGATCAATGAAATACCCCAGCCCAGATATACTCGCAGGAAAAAATGGAACGCTATACGCAATAGAATGCAAAACAACAAAATCAGACAAACAATACTTTGAAAAAAAAGAGATACAAGAACTTAAAGAATTCTCTAAAATAACCGCAGCAATGGCCTTTGTCGCAGTAAAATACCAAGGAGAAGAATGGAAATTCTACCCCCTCACAAGCCTGACAGAAACTGAAAAAAGATTTGTAGCAACAAAAAAAGACCCTCACATAAGCATCACAAAGATAATCAACTGAAACCAAAAAAAAACAAAACACTGCCAAAAATAACCAACAATAACAACCAACTAAAAATAGTACGACAATGTTTTTGAATAATTCCGAAATTAGTTGACGCTTCTGGAGTATATAATTCCTTTTTAAACTTTTTAAAGGAGATGCCTTACTGAATAATTCCGAAATTAGTTGACGCTTCTGGAGTATATAATTCCTTTTTAAA
>CAYPUD010000025.1:0-10276 GCA_964413955.1 uncultured Methanosarcinales archaeon | reverse complement strand
ATGAACTTCATAAGGTTTGTAATTTGAGGCAGGTATAAAAAGTTTATTGTGCTGGTGTGGTGCAGATCAGGATAAGATCTTTTTCTTCTTCAACCTCTTTTTCTATTATCAGTTTTTCTTTGGCAAATTTCTTGATCTCTTCTGCTTTCTTTGACTTCTTTAGGATCGTGATTATTATTCTTCCATTCTTTCTGCACACTCGCTTCATTTCAGATATTCCTTTCCTGTAATCATCAAAATTATGTATTGCAGTGATGCAAATCACAACATCAAACACAGCGTCATTGAAAGGAAGTTCTTCGCCTTTTCCGATGATTGCAGGGATTCTTTTCACTGCTTGACAGACTAATCTTTCAGAAGGGTCTATTCCAATTTTGTTGCATTCAAACAATTCGGTGCTTATCCCTGTTCCGCAGCCAACATCCAGCAGCCAGTCTGTTTTCCTGACATAGATATTCTGAAGGATCAATTCTGCTTTCTTTATTTGCTCCTCTCCATAGAGTTCATCGTATCCTGTTGAGATGCTGTCATAATCCATTATTCCTCTTGTTTAATTATTCCTTTAAATTTCTTTGGAAAATAGGTAAAGAACTTTAGTGTGCCTATACATCCCAGCACACTCTTCAGTTGATTTTCTCAGCATAGATTTATTCTCAGTTAAAAACAACATTCTGCCCTGCAATTTTTTTTATCTTCAGAGAATACTTTTGCTTCATCTAAAAACTGCCTTCAACTCTGCGATTCCCCTTTCAAAAGAAAACAACCACAAATATCAGTTTGCGCGCAAACGGCGCGCCTAAAATTTAACCTAAGAGTCTTATTACTCTGCGCCTGACTTTCTTTCGCGCAACACAGGCACTAACTCATTTAAGTTGACTTAACCGGAAAATATGTGGTTGTGTCAACTTACATTCAGTTCTGCAACCTTAGTTTTTTATATGGCTGAAAGTAAGTAAAATACGCCGCAACACTTTTAAATACCAAATCCTTTGATTTAGTGCATGGCTTTAAGAGAACCTAAAAGTATGGAGGAGTGTGTTTATTACACTAAAAGAGTTCTTGGCAAGGACGGCAAGGCTGTTGTTTGGGTTTTTAGGGAAAAGTGCCCTAAATGCGGCAAGGGCTTGATGGGCAAGCCAAAAGATCCTAAGACAGGCAAGACAAAGATTCGGGCTGATGTGTATGTATGCCCTGAATGCGGCTTTACTATCCCTAAAGAGGAGTATGAGGATTCTTTGAAAGCCAATATTAAGTATAAATGCCCTAAGTGTGGCAATGAGGGCGAGTTACAGATTCCTTTCAAGAGAAAAAATGTTCAGATTTTTGATGAGGTGAAACAGAAAAAGGTGAGTGCTAAAGCTTTAGTTTTTCATTGTGAGAAATGCAATGAGAAGATCGCTATAACTAAAAAAATGAAATAGAGGTGATTATTTATGCCTAAAAAAAATAAGAAGAAAAGCAGCAGAAAGCCTGCGAAAAGAAATGTTGTCAGAGCAAAACCAAAAAAGTCTGTTATTATATCTAAGGCGAGCAAGTTGAGCCCTAGAGCTTTTGGCCTTGCGTTTGGTATTTTGTGGGGCTTGACTGTCTTGATGATGGGTCTGGCTGGAACTTACTGGGGTTATGGGGCAGGTTTTACAAACTTGTTTGCAACTTTGTACCCTGGTTTTACTTTAGGTGTGCAAGGCAGCATTATCGGAAGCCTTTGGGGCTTGGTTGATGGTTTTATCTTCGGAGTCTTGTTGGCTTGGTTGTATAACAGGTTTGTTTAATTTTTTATTTTTTTATTTTTTGACTAAAGTTGAAGGCTAAAAATGAGGCATTTTAGTTTTAAGGCAAAATTTTTTATTTTAATTCTGTTATTTTTATTAGTCCTGCCTGCTGCTTTTTCTGTTTCTTCTGTTAAGGATAGGAATTTTGCTGTAACTCAAGGGTTTAAGGATATAAGCCTTGTTGGCAGGGCTTTTGAGTTCTCAAGAGAAGCTCCTAATGAGTTTGGTTGGTTGTTAGCGAGTGTGTTGGCTATTGTTTTTGTTTTTGTTTTTATTACAGTTATTGTTTACAGGAAAAAGAAATAAACAATTAAGCAGGTTTTCAACCCAAATTTTTTTAAATAAATTCTCTTATTTTCTTTTTTATGACAAAATTTTATGTGACGACTGCGATAGATTATCCTAATGCGCCTCCGCACATAGGTCATGCGTATGAGAAGGTCATTGCTGATTTTTATGCCAGATGGCATAAGCTTAGGGGAGATGACGTTTTTTTCATGACTGGAACAGATGAGCATGGCCAGAAGATTGAGAGGGCTGCTTCAAAAGAAGGGAAAGAGCCTAAGGCTTTTGTTGATGAGATGGCTGAACGCTTTAAGGATCTTTGCAGGAAATTCAACATCTCTTATTCAAGGTTCATCAGAACAACCGATAAGTTTCATGAGGAAGTATCAAGGAAAATCTTTAAGAAGGTTCTTGATAAGGGCCTGATCTATAAGGGGACTTACGAGGGTTATTATTGCACTGGTTGTGAGCAGTTCTATCTTGAGAAGGATCTGGAAGAGGGAAACGTCTGCCCAATCCATAAGAAGAAGGTTGAGCTTGTTAAAGAAGAGAGTTATTTTTTTAGGATGAGTGCTTTTCAGGATAAGCTGATCGAGCATATTAAGTCACATCCTGATTTTATCCTGCCAGAGTTTAGGGCCAAAGAGGTCCTTAACAGGTTGAAGGATGGGTTGAAGGATCTTTGTGTCAGCAGGACTTCTTTCAAGTGGGGGATTCCTCTGCCGAACGATCCTGAACATGTCATTTATGTCTGGTTTGATGCATTGATTAATTATATTTCTGGCTTGGGTTATCCTGATGGTGAGAATTTCAGGAAGTTTTGGCCTGCTGATGTTCATTTTGTCGGCAAGGATATTATGTGGTTTCATGTTGTTATCTGGCCGACTATTTTGATGGCTGCTGACATTGAATTGCCTAAGACAGTCTTTGGCCATGGTTTCATTAACCTTAAGGGCGAGAAGCTTTCCAAGTCAAGAGGTATTGTTGTTGATCCTATAAAGCTTGTTGATGATTTTGGCGCTGACAGGGTGAGATACTTTTTACTGAGAGAGATTCCTGCAGGAATGGATGGAAATTTTTCTGGGGAAAGTCTGGTGGATCGTTCTAATGCAGACCTTGCAGATTCTTTGGGTAATCTTTTGCGGCGAACTTCAAGCATGATTCATATGTACTTCAAAGGAGAGCTTCCCGAGGATATTGCTTTCACTGATGCTGAGGATGATTTGATTAAGAAGCTGCCTGATTTGGATGAATTGAATGATCTGATTGATAAGTTTGAATGGAACAGGGTTCTTGAGCGGATCTGGGATTTCATTAAGGATTGTAATGCGTATATTGCAAAGACAGAGCCTTGGAAAGCAGAGACTGGAAGAAAAGCAGCGATCCTTTATACTTTGGTTGAGATGTTGAGGATGATCTCTTTGCTTGTCTATCCCGTAATTCCTGAGGCTGCTGAGAGGATTGCAAAGCAAATCAATTCTAAAATTACGTCTTTTAATGATTTTGTGTTTGAGAAAAATAAGAAGGTCATTGTCAATAAGCCAAGTGTTTTGTTCAGTAAATTGGAGTTGGAGAAGAATGAGGATCCTTTCTCTGCTCTCAACCTCAAGGTCGCTTTGGTTGAGAAGGTTGAGGATCATCCTGATTCTGATAAGTTATATATCTTGAGGGTTGATCTTGGTTCTGAGAAGAGGACTTTGGTTGCTGGTTTGAAACCTTACCTTAAGCCTGAGGAGATCCTTGGCAAGAAAATTGTTGTTGTGGCTAATCTGAAGCCTGCAAAGCTTAGGGGTGTTGTGAGTCAGGGCATGCTTCTTGCTGCTGAGAAAGGAGAAAAGGTTGTTCTGTTACTTGCACCAAAAAGTAATGCAGGAGATCAAGTTTTTATAGAAGGCATCACACCAAAGACAAGCCAGATCAAGATTGATGATTTCGCAAAGATTAAGCTTGGTGTGAAGGATAAGCAAGTGGTCTATGATGGAAAGCCTTTAAGGACAGGGCATGAAGTGATCACTGCAGAGATTGAAGATGGCGCTGAGATCAGATGATTATTAGATAATGATCCCTGCTCTCAACTTTAAACTTCGCTCATGCACGTATACTCTTAGTTGTAGTGAATAGGTTCATATTCTGCTGCCTGATTATTAAGATTTAAATACTTTTAAGAGAAATTATTGTTTGTTATGGATAAAAAAAGAATATTAAAAAGTATCGTTCTTATTCTTGTTGCGATTTGTTTTGCTAATTTTATTATCTTGTTAAATTTCAGCTCATTATTGTTCAATCCTGATTTTGTTACTAATTTATTGGAGAATAAGGATGCGATCCAGCCAACAAATGGATTGATCAATTATTTTCAGGATACAGAGGATATTCCTAAGGTTTTTCAGGATAAAAGAGAGGTGGATCATCTAAAAGATGTTAAATCTACAATCAATTTATGCTCTCTGATGTTATTTATTTCTTTTTTGGTTTGCTTGTCTTATTTTTTATTTGCTAAAAAAGAAAATTTCAGGAGGATGTTGTTTTTTGGGGGTATTCTTGTTTTAATCATAACAATTTTCCTGCTTGTTTCGCCTTTTACTCCTTTATTTGAAATCTTTCATAAGATTTTATTCACTCAGGGCTCTTGGATCTTTTCTCAGAGCAGTATCTTGATCCAGTTTTATCCTTTATCTTTTTTTCAGAATTTCGTTAAGCATGTTATTCTAAACTCGGTGATTACAGCAATGTTTGTGTTATTAGGAATATCCATCTCTAAACATATATCTTAAATCACAGAAATATATTTATAAAGAATTTCCATTTTTGGATGGTAACACCGATTAAAAGGGGGTTCATAAAATGAAGAAAATAATTGCTGTTTTACTGACGTTATTTTTATTTTTGGCAGCGTGTCTGCCGACGCCGCAAACTGATCTGAATGATGCTGCGAATAAGTCTGCTTCAGGCAGTTCTGTTGGTTCTGACAATGCTGGCAGCAACTTGTCTGACGTCTCTGCTGCGGATTCAGCCAAGCCAGTTGATGTTGGTGCTGAGGGCGCTAATAAAAAAGCGGATCTAAGCAGCGCATCTGAAGGATCAAAAAGTGAAAAATCATCTGAAGGATCTTCCAAAGACTCAATCCCGACTAAGGTTGTTGTTGAGGGTGATCTGGTGAGTTTCCCTAATCTGAAAGCCACTGACCCTGATGGTGACCCAATAAAATATTCTTTCAGTGAACCTTTGAATTCAAAAGGCGAATGGTTGACTAAAGCAGAGGATGTTGGTGAGCATATCATTACAATCACTGCTTCTGATGGTGAGAATACTGTCGAGCAGAAGGTTAAGGTTATTGTAAAGCCAAAGAATGCTCCTCCGATAATAAAGATTGCAGATTCTATTGAAGTGCAGGAAGGTGAGAAGATTGTTCTATCCCCTGTGGTGACAGATCCTGACGGTGATAATGTTACCATAACTTATTCAGGATTCATGACCCAGAAAGAATACACGACAAATTTTAATGACGCAGGAAGCCATAAGGTTAAGATCACTGCCACAGATGGCAAGAACGTCGCGGAAAAACAGATCTTTGTTATTGTCAGGAATGTGAACAGGCCTCCTGTAATCGATCCAATTGAGGATATCACAATAACAGAGGGTGATAAGATCATTGTTACCCCAACAGGCATGGACCCTGACGGTGATGAGATCAGGTATTCTTTCAGCGAGCCTTTGGACGAAGCAGGAAAGTGGAAGACTGAAGTTGGTGATGCAGGAAATTATGAGGTCACTGTGACTGCTGATGATGGCGAGTCCACAAGCAAGACTGTTTTTGAGGTCATTGTTGAGGCTCTGAACAAAGCGCCAGTGATTGAAATCGCTGAGAGTCTGACTGTTAAGGAAGGTGAGACTGTTGTCCTCAAGCCAGCAATCACTGACCCTGAGGGTGATGAGTTCTCTGTCACTTACACTGGCTGGATGAGTTCAAGCACCAAGAAGACAGGGTTTGATGATGCTGGAGAATACACAGTGACCATCACTGCGAAGGATAGTGCGGGCAACACTGCTAAGAAGGATGTTAAGGTGATTGTTCAGGATGTCAACAGGCCTCCAGTCTTTGACCCGAACTCTTTTGTTTGATTTTTTATTTTTTATTTCTTTCTTATTTTGGTTGAGTCAACTTAAGTTTCCTTGTTCTGACAAGTGCTGTTAGTGTGATATTTTGATCTCTTGTTACTCTGGGCGCAGTCAATGATATGATTTTTCTTTGCCATATGTGCTGCTTTAACATTCTCTTGTGCTGAATTCTAGTGCGCCTTTGTAGCGCTATTTGTGTGCTGAGATTTCAGTTCAGTTCCTGCATCAGGAGCATTTTCTTATGCTGAATTCTTGTGAGCCTGCTTGGCTCAGGTCTGATAGTGTTGTCGTCTTTCTCAGCAGAAATTTCTGTTGAATTTTTCTTAATCTCTTTCTTGCGGTTAAGATATTCCAGTCACTAAAACCTGTTTTTGACTCTGCGGCTTTTTATCTTCAGAAAAAACTTTTTTTCTCACAAAACCTGCAGACAACTCTGCGATCTCTCATTCAAAGAAAAACTTCAACAACTATCAGTTGCGCGCAAACAGCGCGCCTCTTGTTTAACTTAAGAGTCTTTTACTGTTACTGCGCACATTGTTTCGCGCGCCTAAATTTCAACTCAAGAGTTTTCTGTTGTTACTGCGCATATTGTTTCGCGTGCCTCTTGTTTAACTAAAGAGGCGTTTACTGCACATCATATCATCGTTTCGCACGCTTCTTGTTCAACTAAAGAATCTTTTGCTGCTTTTTATGGTTTTATTCACAATCAGCTTTAAAGCCTTTTGAGGAGTAGCTTTAAGTGATTCTAAAAAAAATAAACAAAACAAATGTTTAGACTTTTATTTTTGCATACGCATCTCCTATTAAAGTGTACATAATCACTAGTTGGATGAAAACTCCTGCTGCGCTAATAATTGTATAGACTAAAGTAATCTTAACAGTCAAGCTTATCACAAAGCCTATTGCCAGTCCGATGATTGCTGCCATGACCCATGCGAAGAGGTATCTTTTATTGAAAGTCTTTCTGAAGATTGTTTGAAAGTCAAACGCTTCTTTAAAGCTGTTATGTTTCAAGTATCCCAAGACTGCTGCAGGAAGTATATAGCTTATGAATAGGCTTGTTAATGATATGACCAGCATCCCTGCTGCAAATCCTGTCCCTGATGTGACTAATTGCATTTCTACAATACCTTGTCCAAATGAATATAAAGCCCCTGATTTTACCAGCTGTATTATTGTTTCTCCGAAGAACATCATTGTCAGGATCATGGCTGGAAGACCATATATTAATGTGATCAGGAAAGCGAAGAATCCTTTGACAAAGAGGTCTCCCCAATCAGTCCATTCTGGTAGTGTCTTGCTTGCTTTTTCTTTTCCTATTCCCGAACATTCTATTGCGTAGCCTAATGAGAAGAAATTCAATATGGGCAATAAGTTCAGGACTGTTCCTATCAGTAAATTCTTTAAGTCAGTAAATGGCTTTTTTAAGGCATCTTTTATTTCCAATTTTCACACCCTTTTTTACCTTTTTATAGATTTAAGATATGTTTTGTGGTTGTATTTTATAAAGCTTGCTTAACTTTGGTTAAATTCAAGTTAAGTGCGTCTTTGCCGCCAAGCATATTTCTTTGTAATTTTCGGTTTGGTGTTTTGTTTCAGATCAAGGATAAGAGTCAACTCAGCGATTTTTCTCTCAGAAAAAACTTCCACAAACAATAAATCAGCGCAAGCAGTGCGCTATTATTTAACTCAAGAGTTTTTTGCCTCTGCCCAGCGCACCACCTTGCGCGCCTATTATTTAGCCCAAGAGTTTTTTGCTCCTAATCATTTCGCCATTTCGCGCACCTCTTGTTCAATCTAAAAGTCTTTATGCTTCTGCCATTAACATCTTTCGCGCAGCATAGGCACTAACTCATTTAAATTGACTTAGCCCTTAACTTTGTTGCTAGAATTCTTTTCTTTCAGAAGTATTGCGCAGTGTTCATTGCATATCTGATTTGCCAATAGAAAACTTTTAAAATAAGTTAAGATTTCTTCTCGATTACAATGGGATTGCCATTAATAATTTTTTCAGGAGTTATTGCCCTGCTGGTGGCAGGCTTGCTCGCATTTTTTATTTCTAGACAAAGCAAAGGCACGCCTAAGATGGCTGAGATTTCTGGCTTGATCTATAAGGGTGCTTTGAGTTATCTTAACAAGCAGTATAGGATCATGTTTGTTTTTGTGATCATTGTAGCCATTGCTCTTGGTTACTTGCTTAGCGCAAAGACTGCTTATGCGTTCATCTTTGGGGCGGTTCTTTCTGCTTTGGCAGGCAACCTTGGCATGAGAGTTGCAACTGCAGCAAATGCAAGGACCGCTCACGCCTGCAAGAAAGGGATGAAGAATGGGCTTTGGATTGCTTTTAGTTCAGGAGCAGTTATGGGCCTGACTGTTGTCGGTCTTGGTTTGCTTGGAGTGACTGTCGCTTATTTGATCTTTAAGGATCCTTCAATATTGTTTGGTTTTGGTTTTGGTGCAAGCAGCATCGCTCTGTTTGCCAGAGTTGGAGGAGGGATTTATACCAAAGCAGCGGATGTTGGTGCGGATCTTGTCGGTAAGATTGAGGCAGGCATCCCTGAGGACGATCCAAGAAATCCAGGAGTCATTGCAGATAATGTCGGAGATAATGTCGGTGATGTTGCTGGCATGGGCGCTGACTTGTTTGAGTCTTATGTTGATTCTATTATCGCAGCTATCGCTCTTGGAGCAGTGTTTTTTGCGAACTCTGTCAATGGTGTCTTGTTGCCTTTGATGATTGCTGGCACAGGGATATTATCTTCTGTATTAGGCATCATTTTCATCAAGATTAGTGGTGGCAGGAAGCCTCATAGCGCTTTGAATACTGGTATTTTCGGAGCTGCTTTCATTATGGCTATAGCTTCGTTTTTTGTTGTCAGGCTGTTGGGAATGGATATCGGATTGTTTTATGCGATAATTGCTGGTTTGTTGTCTGGCTTGGTGATAGGCAAAGTGACTGAGTATTACACAAGTTCTGACAGAAAGCCTGTTAGGTTGATTGCTGAGGCAAGCAAGACTGGCGCAGCCACTAATATTATTAATGGTTTGGCTGTTGGCATGGAATCAACCGCAGTCCCTATTCTTGCTATTGCTGCTGCAATTCTTGTTGCTTATAATTTTGGTGGAGTTTATGGTATTGCAGTTGCTGCTGTTGGAATGCTTGGAACTCTGGGTATAACTTTAGCGACTGATACTTATGGGCCTGTTGCTGACAACGCGGCAGGTATTGCAGAGATGGCAAAAATGGGTCCTGATATTAGAAAGAAAGCAGAAGCTCTTGATGCTGTAGGAAACACAACAGCTGCGATTGGAAAAGGATTTGCTATTGGCAGCGCTGGTTTGACTGCTCTTGCTTTGTTTGCGACTTACGCTAAGACAGTTCATCTGCAGGTCATTGATCTGATCAATCCTTATACTATTGTTGGATTGTTCATCGGTGGATTGTTGCCTTTCTTATTCTCCAGCTTTACTATGAGGGCTGTTGGCAAGAGCGCTATGGAGATGGTTAATGAGATCAGGAGGCAGTTCAAGGAGAAGCCAGGAATCCTTAAAGGGAAAGAGGCTCCTGATTATAATAAGTGCATTTCCATAAGCACTGGTTCTGCTTTGAAGCAGATGATCCTTCCGAGTTTGCTTGCCATCGTCGCTCCAATTATTGTTGGTTTTGCTTTTGGTCCAGAGGCTCTTGGAGGTCTGTTGGCGGGTAGTTTAGTGACTGGTTTCTTGTTGGCTTTGATGATGGCTAACACTGGCGGAGCTTGGGATAATGCAAAGAAATACATTGAGGAAGGTAATCTTGGAGGAAAGGGTTCTGATGCTCACAAGGCAGCTGTTGTCGGCGATACTGTGGGAGATCCTTTCAAGGACACGAGCGGACCGAGCTTGAACATCTTGATCAAGCTTATATCGATCATCGCTCTGGTGATTGCAGTATTTCTTTGATTTTATTTGATTTTTTTTCTTTCTTTGAGTTAAGTCAACTTTAGTAATGCCTATGCTGCCAAGCGTGGTCCTCTGGTGATTTTTTGTTTAACTCTATTTTTTTAATAAAAACAGACCAACCATGAACTCCGCGATTTTTTATCTTCAGAGAATACTTT
>CAYPUD010000024.1:8809-10380 GCA_964413955.1 uncultured Methanosarcinales archaeon | reverse complement strand
TTGATTTAAAGTTAGTTGATGTTGTCTCATTTAAAAGTTCATTCGGAGATACTGGATGAAACGATAAATTTATAAATAAATCACTTAATTTTGCAAGTATGGCAAGACTAAGAAAATTCGTGGCTTACAGAAGAGTTGACAGGAAAGCTTACACAAGATACTCAAAATACAAGAAACACTCATTCGTAAAAGCGAAACCTCACTGCAGGATCGCCAGATTCAACACAGGGGACCCAAAAAAGAAATTTGAGAAAGTGTTTCATCTCCAATCAAAAGACACTGTCCAGATAAGAGACAATGCATTAGAAGCTGCAAGAATCAGCTGCAACAGGACGATGGAAAAAGTCCTGGGAAAGACAGGATTCTACCTGACAATGAGAGTGTATCCTCATCACATAATGAGAGAAAATCCTCTGGCAGCAGGAGCAGGAGCAGACAGGCTGAGCACAGGAATGGCCCATGCATTCGGAAAACCGATAGGGATTGCAGTCAGAGTAAAACAAGGCCAACCAATATTTTCGTTAAGGACAGATGGCTCAAATCATCTTCTAGCAAAAAGGGCATTGAAGAAAGCAAGCCAAAAACTACCCTGCAAATGCTCGATAGCAGTTGAAGACTTTGTCCAGAAACAATAAAACAACAGATGATTTTTTTCTAACAAACAATGTCAATAAGCAGACAAACAAGATAAAAACATAAAATATTTTTCTTACTGATGGAACTTATTATACGCCCATGCAACCAACAAGCCAAAAACAGCGCCAGAGACAGCTCCCCAAACCAGAGCAATCAACGCACCTAAGAAAGTCGGGGCAATACCAGGATAAAAAACAGCCACCGTCGCCAAGGATTTGTTATTCCACCAAAGAAAATCAAAATTCAGCGCAGGCAATAACGCAGCCAGAAACAAGAAAAGACCACAAATTACAGCAAATGCTTTTGCCAAAGCCTGAGGGTCTAGCCTAAGACTGACGACTTCTGATTTTTTTGCCATGATAACAAAAAATACCTTGCACCTTATATATTCTTCGCACGTGTTTTCGTATTGTCATACGAAACATTTTTAAAATTGGCAACAAGAAAACCGCTTGAAATCAAAGGAGGTAATAAAAAATGGCTGAAGAAAACGAATGCATAACAGGAATAAGAAAAGTTGAAAATTCACTAAGAGATCTGCTGAACTGGGTAGCAGTCTTTGCTGAAGAATACGAAATCCCAAAAGAAGCAGTTGACAAATTAAATGAAAAGATACATGAGATAGTGAAACTCACAGAAGATATAAACTGCGAGTAAATTTTTTATTTTATTTTAAATTAGAACTGATTCTCTAAAGTGACAGAGATGAACTGAAGAGCTAACTTCAGCTTAGAGCAAACAGGATAGACTCAAGAAAGGGCAGGCAATATATAAAAATATTTAAATCAACAAACAAAACAGCCAAAATAAGTTGCGGATGTGCCGGAGTGGCCAAACGGGCACGGTTCAGGGCCGTGTAGCTCAGTGCTTTCGCAGGTTCGAATCCTGCCATCCGCATCATTTTCAAGTTTTCTTTTTAACTTCTTGGCTTGTCA
>CAYPUD010000024.1:3187-8709 GCA_964413955.1 uncultured Methanosarcinales archaeon | reverse complement strand
CTTCAGCGGCTTCCTCTGAGCGAAAGCTCAGGTGGGAACCCTGCCATCCGCATCATTTTCAAGTTTTCTTTTTAACTTCTTGGCTTGTCACTTCAGCGGCTTCCTCTGAGCGAAAGCTCAGGTGGGAACCCTGCCATCCGCATCAATCATTTCTTTCCATAGCCTTTCTTGCTATAGCTTTTTATTCCATTTATTATAGAATCAATCATGTTCTCAAGAAAAGTCTTATCAGACAATAATTCTGTAGTCAAGTTCTTAATTCTGCGAGAAAGCATTTTCTTGTCAAAAACAACATCCTGATTGAGATAAGATTTAGCATACGCATCAACAATGAAAGGAATCTGCTCTTTGATGGCCTTTGAGAACTCCTGCCTGATCAGAGGCAGATATTCATCTCTCAGCTTCTTATCAAGAGATTCTTCTATCTCTTTTCGCAGGCTGTTTTTTATCATAGGCAGATAACTCTTCTCAAAAAGGCCTTCAAGTTCTTTCTTCATATCCTTAACAATCACTGCCCGTTCTCTCTGGACATAACTCTCCAAAGCCTTCTCGTCAACAGAAACACAGCCAAAAACTGAAGTGAGAAAAACAAGGCCTGCAAAAAGAACCTTCTTGACTAAACCAACACTATGTTTGCTGTTTTTCTCATAATCATGAAATAAATCATAAGCTTTACTCATGTATTCCCCCTAAGAAGTGGAATGTATCTCATATTTAAAAATTTGTTCATCAAGTAATCATTACAAAAAGATAACAAAAATCAGAATATAATTATATTTATTGTTTCTGATTAGGCAGTTCTTTAGCGTCTTTTCCTGTCTCTTGCTTTTTTTCGCTAGTTTCCTTTTTCTCTGAGGCTTTTGCTTCTTCAGCAGCCTCTTTGCTCTTCTCAACCTTAACTTCCTTCTTCTCAGTCTTCTCTTCTTTCGCTTCAGCAGGCTCTTCCTTTGCTTCAGCTTTCGCATCTTTAGGCGCTTCTTTCTTCTCAACAGCCCCTTTCTCAGAAGATTCTTTCTTTTCCTCACTCACTTCGTCTTTCTGCTCTGCTTTCTTTTCTTCTTTAGCTGGTTCCTTCTTTTCAGCATTCACTTCGGCAACACCCTCTTTCTTTACGCCAATCTTTTCTTCTTTAGCCTCTTCTTTTTTCACTTCCTTTGCTTCAGTTTTCTCTTCCTTAGCTGATTCTTTCTTCTCCTCTTTCGCTTCCTTCTTCTTCTCTTTCTTTTTCTTCTCTTCCTCAAGAGCTAAAGTCTTGCCAAACAACTGAGCATAAACAACTCCCTCTGCGTCCTTGACAGCAGTTATCTTGATCTTTCCAGGAGGATTCTTGATGCCATGCTTCCAGATCTCCTCATTAAGCTCCTTCTGGATTCTGATATCCTCACTCTTCATATGCCTTATGAGAAATTCCCTGAGTGCAGTGACTGCTTTCTTCGCTCTCCTATACCTTGGAGCCTTCAGCCATTCTTTCCTCAACGGAACAACATAAGTCCTTTCTGATCCAACCATAATAATCACGCCTTAATCTTAGTCCTTCTCCAGCTTCTCTTGACAGTCGTAGCTCTGGATGGATGCACCCTCCTTGTCTTGCCGAACTTCTTCAGGACAATCCAGTAAGGAGCCCACCTTGTTTGCCTGCCTGCCTTAACAAGCCTCTTCTTTCTTGAAGGATGTTTGTATCTTGCCATTATTCCTATTCCTTAGACTTCTCCTGTTTGACTTCTTCTTTCTTATCATCTTCCTGCTTTTCAGCAGGCTTTTCTTTGACTGACTTAAGATCCTTATTGTTAGTTTGTGATTGTCCTGATTTTTCTTCCTTCTTCTTATCTTTCTTATCTTCGCTCTTCTTCACATCTTCCTTCTTTGCACTGCTCTTCTTAGTCTCATTCTTCTTTGCTTCTTTTTTTTCTTCTTTTTTCTCAGCATTGCTAGCTTGCTTCTTATCTAATTTATTCTCAACTTTTACTTTAGAGACTGCCTTCTCAACCTCAATCTGCTTAGGCGGATTCTCTTTAAGCAATTCAGCAGCGACTGAATCCAGCAAGGAGATTCCTTTTGGAGTAATCTTCCTACCTTTTCTTTTTTCCTTTTCAACCTTAGAAGCAAGGCCTGCTTTCTCCAGTTGCTGCAATATCTTTCTAATGATATTCCCGCTTCCTTTCACAAAATGCTCAGGAGCCATACCATAATTTTTCCTGTTGCCATAAACAACCCTTAACTTATTCACACCAATAGGACCTTTAAGAACTAATTTCCTAAGGACAGATGCTGCGCGGATATGCCACCAATCAGCCTGGACAGGAGGCCTTTCCCTTCCGTGGCCCGTCCTGACAAACTTAGCCCACTCAGGAGGCTGAATATCTTCAATAGACTTCAGTTTCTCAGCAGTCCTGATAATGAGTTCGGTTGGATTAACATCAAATATTGCCATATTTTTAACCTCTCGGTTTGTTTTATGGATGTTTCAAATCATCCAGAATAAACACTGAAATCAGCAGGTTCTTTATAAATATTTTGGTTTAGCTAGCGGCAAAGCTTATGTGAGAAATTATTTGCTTTTCTTGATTTCAACAGTCTGAGTGGGAAACGCCATCTCTATCTTTGCCCTGTCAAAAGCCTGCATGATCTTCATATTGACATCATCCTTGACCTTCAGGATATTATCCTTGTCAGTTATCCAATAAATCACTGTTATGTTCTTAGAATACGCTCCAAATTCAGTGAAGTGAACAAACACCTTCTCAGAATTCACATCCTTATGCCCAATCAGGATCTTCCTGATGATCTCCTTTGCTTTCTTCAGCTTAACAGCATTAGTATCATAAGTCAAACCAATCTCAAACTTGACCTTCCTTGCCCACTCCTGAGAAACATTCTCAACAATACTCTCAGTGAACTTGGCATTAGGAACATACAACTTCCTGCCTTCCAAAGTCCTGAGCCTCGTTGTCCTTAAGTTAATCTCTTCAACAAAACCATCAAAACCATCCAACTTTATCCTCTGGCCAACTTTGAAGGGCTTATCAAAAATGATAGTTATAGAGCCAAACAAGTTGCTCAACAGGTCTTTGGCAGCAAGAGCAAAAGCCAATCCGCCGATACCCATGCCTGCGAGCAAAGGGCCTATCTCCTGGCCAAAATGCTCAAGGATCATTATTATGGCTATCACAAAAGCAAAAATGTTCACGAGCTTTCCTATAATTGGAATCAGATGATCATCAAGATCTGTAGTTGTCTTAGCAGCAAAAGGCTTTAGATAAGTGTCAATAATCCCCCGCAAAAGCTTTGAAACAAACCAAGCAGTCACCAACACAACAGACATATACATCAAATGGCCATAATATACCGGGATTTTCTGGAAGTTAGGAAAAGACAACATACCCCATCCTATATGAACCCCGAAAAGAATAATGTACACCACCACTGGCTTTTCAGAGACTGATATAAGGATATCATCAAACCTGTTCTTAGACTTCGCAGCAATCTTCTTGACAAACTTCTGTATCCCCCAATAAATAATTCTGCTGAAAATCACTGCAGCAGCAACAGTCACTAAAAAAATTAAGTACTGGTACAGCGTATTGTCAAAATAAGCCTTCATCAAAAATTCAGGAATTGCCATTTTAAGGTTAAGTTCTTTTGAGAATCAAGATGCTTTTTATAAAATTATCGAAAAAAAAGAAAAAAAATTATTCTGATTGAGCTCTCTCTGGGTTTTCAGCTCCAGCACCTTCATCACTTCCATCATCGTTTTCTCCCTCATCTTCTTCGTCATCATCCTCTTCATATTCCTCAAGCTTCTTGTCAAACTCACCCTCAGTAAAGACGCCTTTCTCAACCAAAAGGTCGATAAGGGCGTTTAACATTATATGGTTTGACTCCGCAAGCTCGTCAGTTGACATCTCTTCTTCAGTTTGCTCATCCTCAGTTTTCATTTCATCTTCCATTTTTATTACCTCCATCAAAAAGGAGATTTCAGGAAGGGTTTTTAATGTTTTCTTTTTGGGTGTTAAGTCAACTTAAATGAGTTAGCGCTGCGCGAAAGAAAGTCAGGCGCAGAGGAATAGGACTCTTAGGTTAAATTTTAGGCGCACTGCTTGCGCGCAGACTTATTATCTGTTGAAGTTTTTTCTGAAAGAAGAATCGCAGAATTATCAGCAAGTCTTCACACAGTGAGAAAAATTATGAAAGATACTTTTAGAGTTGAAAGTACACCTTTACATAGGTCGAAAATTTCTGAAAAAAGAATTCTGTATAGATTTGTTGGCGGTTTTCTAGGGAAATGTTTCACAAAATTTGGTTTTACAATCGAAGATAAAAAGACAAAATAAAAAGCCTCTGGAGGGATTTGCACCCCCGACCTCGACATCTTTGGAAAAAGGTTTTTCCCTGCAATCAAGCAAGATTAATATACCAATGTCGCGCAATACTACTATGCTACAGAGGCGTTCTGATTTTGTCCTTATGCCTTTTGTTAGAGAACCCTATTTGTTTTAAAAACTTTTCTAGTTGTTTATGACCATAGATTTCAACATAATTCCTGTATCCATCTCTATTGTTTTTACTCACATATAAAGTAAAATCTTTTTTCAAATAGTTCTCTATCTGATTGATCAAGCCAATGCTGGCCAATTGTAAAGTAATTCTAGGGTATGGTTTAATGTATGCCTTTCTTTTGTCTAGAAAAATACAACCGTCAGTATCAAAAATACCTCTTATTGTTGCTTTCAAGAACTCCTCATTTTCAACTATTTTTTTAGGTATTGTTACTGTATGTGCTTTTTTACCTTGTTTGAAACCGGTATTTAGGAAAAAATTGAATAATTGTTTAGAATAAACTCTTAACATGATAGTATTCTCTTTTTTCTTGTAGTAAATTTTAGGTTTTGTAAATGGAAAATTTCTTTTTATCAGAGATTGCAAGTAGTTTTTAAGATAATCCTCATCAAGGTTTTTATCTCCTGAAATTCCCATAAGATATTTGCTGCTTAAGTAACCATCCCCTATAAACGCGCCAATTAATTCACAGATTTCCTTATTTAATTTAATACCTTTGAAATCATTTTTTAACATTTTTAATTCCATTTCTTTTTATCTGTTGAAATTGAGTAAATGATTTTATATAGTTCGCGTCAGAAAGTGTCCAGTGAGAAGTGAAAATCCTGTTTGATAGTTGAAATATTTTCAACAGAGATTTAGAATTAAGTTCAAAGATATGCAAAATTACAAGTAAGATTTTTAAAGATTGAAGCAATACATAAATCTTGGGTGGGATAAAATGAAAGCATTTGTACAAGTCGCAACAAACGGGAATGAAGCAAAACTTTATGAGGAACTGAAGAACTTTGAAGAAGTGAAAGAAGTCCACATGCTGTTCGGAGAATGGGATTTCCTTGCATTGGTGGAGATAGAGAACGCAGAACAATTAGCGGCGTTTGTCGTCGATAAGATCAGAAGCCTGCCAAATGTCAGGCTGACAAGCACTATGATCTGCGCAAAATAATATTATCTAAATATCTTAT
>CAYPUD010000024.1:0-3087 GCA_964413955.1 uncultured Methanosarcinales archaeon | reverse complement strand
TTAAAATTTAATCTTCTTCACCAAGCAGCTCTGCTGCCAGCTTTTGAGCCTCTTGAAGCTGCTGCTTAGTCCCTATATCTATCCAATTCTCAATGATCTCATACTCAAAGACTTTGCCAGAATCAATCAAGAACTGGATCGCATCAGTGATCTCATATTCGCCTCTTGAGCTCAAAGGAATTTTCTCACAAGCATCAAAAATATCCTTATGGAACAGATAGATGCTTGTATTGGCTAGGTCTGTCGGAGGATTCTGGCTTTTCTCCACAATGCGAACAACCCTTCCATCATCTTTCTCAATCACACCAAACTTTGAAGGATCATTCACCCTACAGACAGTAAGAACTCCGTCTGCGTCATGCTTTTTCAATCGCTCAAGAACATCTGCCGGAAAGATACTGTCTCCTGCCAGAACAAAGAACAAGTCTTCATCAATCAAGCCTTTTGCAGAGAGGACTGCATTAGCTGTTCCCAATCTTTCTTTCTGTTCAGCATACTTTAGTCTAATGCCAAATTTTTCCTCACCTAATTCTGAGATGATCTTTTCTTTCTGATAATTGACGACAATGACCGCTTCATCCACGCCTGCCTTAGACAATTGTTTCAGAATCAGCTCAATGATAGAGTGGCTGTTGACAGGCATCAGCACTTTAGGCAAGTCCTCAGTAAGATCACCCAATCTTTTTCCTCTGCCTGCCGCTAAAACTATTGCTTGCATAATCCCAACTTTCTTGCTAAAGCCTGCGCTTCAGCCAATTGCTCATGAGTTCCGATATCCAGCCAACCATCAACAACTGCGAACTTGAAAGTCTTTCCTTCATCAATCATTTTTTGGATTGCGTTGACGATCCTTATCTCTCCAGTCTTGTCTGGCTCTGTCTTCCTGATCGCGCTGAAGATTTCTTTAGGAAGATAATAGATGCTTGTATTTGCAAGATTTGAAGGCGGATTAGGGCTTTTCTCTATAATATTAGTCACCTTCTCACCTTCATTAAGAATGACTCCAAACCTCCTTGCGTCTTCCACCCGGCTAACAGTCATGACACCATCGCAATCATCTTTCATGAGTTTCGTGAGGTGCTCTGTGGGAAACAAGCTGTCGCAAGCTATCATGATGAACTTATCCTGAGAGATAAAAGGCTCTGCATAAGACAACGCATCAGCGTCACCATTCATCTCTTTCTGCTCAGCATAATTTATCTTGACTCCGAACTTAGAGCCATCCCCTAAGAACTCAATGATCTTATCCTTCAAATAATTAACAATGATAGTGATCTCTTTTGTTCCTATCGCTTTCAGTTGCCTGATAATGATCTCGATGATAGGGATTTCATTAATTTTCACCAAAGCTTTAGGAATGCTGAGAGTCAGGGGCTCTAATCTCGTGCCTTTTCCTCCTGCTAAGATAACAGCTTGCATTTTCAGAGAAAAAATAATCAGAACACTTTATAAATGTTTCGTTTTCACCATTATTGAATAACAAAAATAACGCACTTGCTTTAGGAAAAATATAAATAATGCAACCAGCCATAAAAGAATATGAGAGAAAACATGACGCCATCCCAAACCATCTTTATGTTGCTATTTGCACTCTTAGCCATGGCAACAACAGCAACAGCCTTAGACATCTCAGACTATCCTCAGATATTTGTCCATGGAGACACATTTGATCCAGAATATGTGATAGGAGAAGAAGCGCCGAGCATGGACGTTGTAAGCGCAACAATACTGTCGACAGCGATAACAGATTATGAAGTAAAAATAGGAACTTCAAAACTGGACTCAGAAATTAATGATGTTAAAAAAATAAATGCAATCGTGATAGGAAATCCTTGCGTCAACAAAGCAGCAGCACAACTTGAAGGGAATCCTTTATTCTGCTACAAAGGTCTGGAAGGAGGAAAAGGATATGCAAAACTGTTTTCTCACAACGGAAAATACCAGCTGCTTATAACAGGAGTGAGCGCAGAAGACAGGAAAGCGATGGCAGAATACCTTGCAAAAAATTATCTGGGCAACATCAAAACAAAAACATTCTCAATTGACACAGGAACAGGGTCAAAAACACCAAAAAATCCTTTTGCACAACAGCAGACAAACAAAGCCGCAACAGAAACTACGAAGAAAGAAATAGAAGAAGAAAAATCAAACCACAAATCATATGAGAAAGAAAATTCTGAAGAGAAAAAGAAGACAGAAAAAGAAACGATGAAAGAAACAAAAAAAGAAACTGAAAAAACAACGCAAGAAGATGAGAAAAAGACAGAAAAGAACAAGCAAGAAAACAACAAAGAAGAGCCTAAAGAAAAGAAAGGATTCTTTGCAAAAGTGTTTGAAGCGATAGGAAGTTTCTTTAAGTACTTATTTGGATAGGAAAATCTTAATGGTAGAACAAGTGGTGCTGCATTCTTAAATAATGTAAAAAAAGGAACAAATAAACTCTAACAGAAAGAGTAAGATCAAAAATGCAGAAACTCAAAGAACTCTCTTGCGAAGATGAAAGATGTAAATTGCACTAACAAGACATAAAGCAGACATCAAAGCAAAGATAGCATTAAAGCCAAAAGTGCTGGCGATAAATCCTCCAATTACTGCTCCGATCGCAATAGAAAAATAATTCATGGCTTCCCAAGCACCCCACTCCCTGCCAGCCTTCCTCTTTGTTATGTGCTTTGAGTAAAGAGCATCAAAAGCAGGAGAATAAAAAGCCTCAGCAAACCCAATCAGTATCTGCACTCCAAACAAGAACCAGATAGAATTTACGAACATATAAAGAAAAAAACCAATACCAATCACCAAATAACCAAAAGCAACAACCCATTCATCCCTTTTGTTCTTATCTGCAAGTTTCCCTGCAAGCAAAGTGGTTATCCCAGCAGCCAAAGCAAAGAAAGCTCCAGTCAAGCTGGCGTCCAACAAGTCTCCTCCAATTTTCTCAACAAAAAGAGCAGAGATCGGGCCAAGCATAGCGCCGGCAAGCAACACCAGGCCATTAGTTATCAGCAAGATGCGCAAAGCCCTGTTGAACAGAAACCTTCCCATGAAGAGAATAAGAGCAATTACAATATATAAAATATTCGGAAAATC
>CAYPUD010000023.1:0-10622 GCA_964413955.1 uncultured Methanosarcinales archaeon | reverse complement strand
ATTCTCTATGAGCTTTATCCTTTCTGGCATTAAACTTTGCCTGTTTGGGTTTGACCACGCATAGTATAAAAAAAATGATCTGTGAATTACTGCATTCCAAAATAACAATTCAAAATCAGACTCCCCGATATTTAGATCAGGTTCTATAGTCTTGAACTCTTTATAATAAAATAAAACCTCCTCTGACATTTCTTCAACTGAAAAAAAATCACCATAACCCAACAAATTAGCCAAATCAAAAACAACAGGCACCAAATAATTATTTTCTGTATCAATAAGCATTATCTGCTTATCAGAAATCAGCCAGTTTTCAGGATGCGCATCCTTATTATAACGCCACAAACCATCATTCTGTTCGAATAAATCAATAAGAAATGCGTAACCTTTCTTTAAACTCTCTTTAACCTGATTCAATTTTGCATAACAATTATCCATCTTTTTTTCTAGAGCTAAAGCAATATCAAGTTTTCCTAAACGACTTCGTTCTATTGGAAAACTTGTGTGCACTCTTGACAAAATATTTAGAATTTCCCTAATGTAAGATTTATTGCCTTCTTTTAAATAGTTTAATAAGCTTTCTCCACTAAGATAAGACATAACATAAACAAAATTTTCCCCAGCATACCTCTCTTTCGAAACAAATAAAGGGGTTGGAGTGACCAAATTTAAATTCTCAGAGAAAAATTTTGCGGTTTCAGCTTCAGCAACCAAGTCATCAAGGTTTCTGGACTCTTTAAAAACCAAACTTTTCTTCAAAAATTCACTCCTCGGCAATACTTTCACAACATTTTTCGTTTCACCCATCCTCTCCCACTCTGGAAAATCCTCAGTCAATTCCAACAAATTCTTCCACTTCATCTCAGATAAAGAACTCCTTAAGGCTTCTGAAAAAAATGCATCTGCAACACAAACTTCCAGCTTGGCAGGATGATCAACCTTAGTTGCAAATTCTGATGCAAGAGTTGTAAACCACAATGACCTTTCTGGACGACTCATAAATAGTTCAGAAAGCGCTAAAGAAAAATATCTTCCCATGAACCTTCTATTTGCTTCAAGAGATAACTCCCCATCTTTGATTAATAAAGAAGTTGTCCATTTAAATAAGCTCGACATTTTTAGTTTTTTCCCATCAATTTTCGATAAAAAATCCCTCAATCTCATAAAAGCATTTTCCCAATCCTCCTCGAGAAATCTTTCCGAGACTTCACTCGCAAATGAAGTTAGGCTGTTAAATCTCTTGTAAACTTTAGCAAATTTTTTTGCTTTATTTGACTCATCAGGAGAAGGAGATAAAATAATCTCCAACAGAGAAGGTTTTACTTTAATAATTTGATAATCTGATGGGAGTGATTTTTTGATATTTCCTAACGAAATATTAGAGATTATCTTATCCATTATCTCTTTATCTCCTTTTTGATTCTTAGACCACCATTTATCTTCAGGTTTTTCTAAGTAACGATTCCTAAAAAAATAGCTATGCGTTGAGGTAATTCTCCAAAAAAATACATCAAAAACAAGTCAAAGAAAATTTTAACGAAACTTTTAGAGGCTAAGTTAAACTCTTTATTCATGTCGCAATTCAAAAAAGTGATATAGTTTTTAACAAAATCAGGACCAAATAGCACAGCACCAAATAGTGAACCTGCAAAACCTGTTAAAGTAGGGTGTTTCATTATGTACTGACCAACTTTTTTCAAAAAGCCAATAAATATCACCCTTAGCTTTTAGACATTATGAAAGCTCTTAAACACTGATTTGTGGCAAGTATAATCCATAACAAGCAGACCTGTCAAAATCCTTAAAATAAATCCTGAAATAAACCAAATCAGCATAGTTTTCATTATCTTCAACCCAAGCAGTCCAGCTCAGCTTTTCATCATCCTCAGGCAACCAATCATTATAACATAAAGTGATGTTCTGTTGAAAAGGACAATAAGCGGCGATATTCCTCAAAACAGGAAAAATTACGTCAGGATAATAATCTAATTCGTTATCTTTCTTAATAGTGAAAGCAGGTCTGAAAGAAAACTCACTCCCAGTCAATCTATTCTCAAAAACACCCAAATCAAAAACAATCTCTTTCAAAGGAATCCCTCTAATGACTGACTTATTGACATAAAGCTCAAAAGGAATGAAAAACAACAACTGATGAATGCCGCTTTCTTTGTTCAACTTATAAATCTCTTGAGAAAAAAACTTATTCAAACATTTGGTTACGTCAGGCAAACACAAATTATGCGGATCATCTCTAGAGTTCAGGATAGCACAACCTTGCATCCAACCACCACAAGCATCTTTTTCAAAACCACCCCTTCCATCCACAATTTGCATAGTAGTATCAAAAGCATCTTCTGCATTAGCATCAATCACAGAAAAAACGCTGTTCTTTTCAGAATCTGCCTGAAACAAAGGAAGCTGCATATTACCAATAACCCTCCCTACAGAAGAGTGCTGGTTATTGATCGCCATAAGAACAAAAATTAGACTAATAATTAAAGAAACAACGAAAAACTCCGGAAACCCAATACCTGCTTTCTTATTCTTGAACATTTTTTACCTTTTCACATTTATATTTATTACATCTAAAAACATCAAATTGATATAAAACAACTCATCAGACAAAGGAACTTTATGCTTATAAAACAATCCATTCTTAAAACCAAAAGCATCCATCAGCTCAAAAGACGGTTTTTTAGGAAGTGAAGACTGAGGAATAATAAAACAACCAATAGCGTCCTTAAGAACATCCACTTTACAAGATTTGATTGAAATCCCATCAGGCAAAAACTGCTTGACTACAGAGATACAAACTACCTTAAGCTTGTCCTTCTCAGCCTTAAGTTCAGGCGGCGTTTTGTCTTCTTCGGGCTCAAGCTCAAAATGAAATTTATCATGCAACTTCCTAAGATTATCCAAAAAGACACCAAAAGATTCTCCGTCAATCTTCTGACTGACAATATCCTGCCAGATTATTTTACTTAAAGCAGAACTCACCAAAACATTTGTTTTAGCTTCATTTGCATCCTTAAAAGTCTTCAAAGCAACGATAAGGATCAGCAAACAAAGTACCATAATGAAGAACGCAAACAACATCTTCATCGGAGACACTCCTGGCGCCTGAGCTTTTTTATTTAACATCATACACCTTTGGCAAAGCCATCTCAAACAAAACAGTGCCGCACCTACCTTCTAAACAATTAACTTTTCTTTTTGTGCTAATCAGATAATGATCTCCAAAAGGAGACGTCCTTTTAGCAAGCAAAAACAAATCCTTATTAAAAACATCCTCTTTACCATCAAAAAATATCCTGTAAGCAACATCCTTTCCAGAAACAATGAAATAATCACTAACCTTATGTTTGAAATCATCCTTTGTTCTCAAAGTCATAGGATAAACCCTTAAAGTAAAAGGATCTGTGTACGAAATCTTATTCTCAAAACCAGCTCTTGTAATAAAACCCTCAAGAGAACTCACTCGTACTGTGTTATCAGAAGCAGTATTAGCAGTCAACATAAAAACAGAAGCATAAACTACACAAAAGATAATGAAAGGAAAATACAAAGTTCTATAAGCTTGAGCTTTCTTAGACATTCCTCAATCCCTCCATGATAGCTTTAACAATGAGTTGTTTCTTCAGGATCAGGCCATCATTTCCATCACCAATCTCCAACAACACAGCAGGCTTATCAATATTAAGCACTTGCTTATAATCATCTTCTGGGATCAATTTAAAATTAACAGGAATTATCGCAAAATTAAGCTCATCATCTTTTGAAGGAAACATCTTGGCGAAGCCATTCAAAACCCTGCAAGCCAAAGCAACACTCTCTTTTGAAGGATTCACATAAGCCTTAACAGTATTCTCTTGATCACCAACATGGATTGAAACCAACGCATCAGCATTCTCAGCCAAAGCCATTCTTTCACCCAATGAAACAAAAGAATCCTGAAGCCTTGAGCCAACCTTCCTTGTGCTAATAAAACTAAAAGAATCCGCAGACTGCTGCAACAAAGAAGCAATGCGCAAAGTCAACAAACTCTCAGAAATATTGTTAATAATTTTTCCTTTATCACTTTTTTGAGAACCTTCATCAAAGCCTTTGCCAGGATCTATTACAATTGTTGATAAACTCAAATCAATATCAGGGCAAGTGAACAAATTATTCTGAGAAACAAACTTATCAGAAAAACTCAACAAATCACCATTCTTAACCAGATAAACATGCCTAACACCTGAAAACTTATTTAACTGCGTCTTTATATAAGGGCTTCCAGAATAAGGAAAACTAACAGTGATATGGCCCTTAGACAACTTCACAACATTACTTCCAATAACCACATCAACATCAAAAGGAAAATAAAAATCAACAAAAGAATTAACATCATCAGGCAAAGCAAGCAAAGACTCAATCTCAAAAGCAAGATCAACAACAAGAGTCTTCAAAGCCAGCTCATCAGAAGAATTAATCTTATACGCATTATAAAGCATAACACCAGCAATAATCAAAACAGCTAACAAAATGAAAATAGTATACAAAGTTAATGTTGTGCCTCCTTTCTTGTTTAGCATTTTATCAAATTTAACTAGGGCGCTACCATAATTATCCTCCCAGACTCTGCAACATAAAACCTTAACGCATTTGAATCAGTCTCATAGTTATGCCGCCTTTTTACATCATGAAAAATACCCTCAGAAGATTCAGAATAAAAAACAGGTGTTTCTTTTAATAAACTAATCGCAATACCTTGCGTCCCCTCAACACAAGGTTTTTTAGAAGGCTTTCCTTTAGGACAAACAGGAAAATCCAATTTTGTGAGTCCAGAATCAATATTTTTTCTGGTTGGTGAAGTTGAGAACTCAACCTCAATAAAAGGCCCTTCTTCTCCATCTATTTCAGCGCTCAAAAAAAAATATTGCCAACTCTCAACTTCACCAATAGCGGGAATCATAGTAAAATCACCTGGCTTTTTGAGAGTATCTTCTAACCTGTGAGCAATCATATCAGCTTCACCCTGAGCAAGATTAGCTGGCTTGGTAAAAAACATAGAAAAGAAAATAAAAACAATCACCAACAAAACAATCAAACCAGGAACATGCAAAATAACTTTACCCAGTTCTTTCATAGAAAAAGTCATTCGCTAAACCTCACAACAATACGGCTTGTTTTCCTTACCTTTTTCTTTGCCGCAATCAGCCCATTCACCACTAATAGACCTAACTTCTTTACCAGGAGGACAACTACTCATACATTTACGACCTTTCAAAAAACCCTCACACTTATCCAAACCCTCAGAAATCCTCTCATACTTCTCAGCGCCCTTAGTCATCTGAGTCTTAAAAAAGACAATAGAAATAATCAAAACAGCCAGACTAATTACGAAGAAAATTATTATATTAATAGCCAAAGTCGCTTTTTTATTTTTCATTATTTTCACCTCAAAACTTATTTACCCATTATAAACATCCCCTCTTGGGGTGTGTGCTGGACTCCAGTCTTCTTTAGCAGTACTTAAGCATTCTCCAAAAGGAGCTATATAAACATCCTGATCATTATCACAACAAATTTCAATAAGGGGGATTGAATAAGCTCCATCTTTTTCAATACGATCAAAGGTAGGTTTACCTGTCATTGCATTGCGAGGAGTCACAAAAAACAAATCATCTTTATTAGGCAAACCATCACCTAAATATTGCTTGAGATCTTCCTTCAACTCAAGAAAAGTCTTACCAACAGAAATCTCTTCAGCAGAGATATAATTACAAAAAGTAACTTCCTTTGTCTTTAGACAAGTATTATAACAATCAATAACCGCTCCATAAATAACATAAGTAGTATCATCAGTCCATTCCCCATCATCACTTGGCAAAAACAATTGCCTGCCAAAATAACTGCCTTCCTCAAGCCTTGGCTCAGACCTCTCCTGTTCTGAAGTGTTCACTGCCTTTTCCAAACCCTTCTCAGCAGTCTCCAAACCTTTCTCAGCAGCCTTCCTAAGCAAACCAGGCTGAATAAACAAAATAGTTATAACAATAACTAAAAAAACCAAGGCTAAAATCAAAGTCACCACACTCACTCCTTTTTTCATAATATCCTACCACTAATTATTTTAGCAATCTTGCCAGACTTAATAGCATAATAAATCAAGAAAATCAATAAAGCTAAACTTAAAATAATCATCACAATAGTCCAAATAGATGAATCAGCTTTTTTCATGTTCCTAAAATACCTCCTTCACAAGGCTTATGAACCCTGCCAAAATAATCCTTTTCAGAAGTTAAATATTGAGAAGGCAAGAACTCAATCCAATTCTTCTGATGCTCAAGCGTAACACCTTCTCCAAAATCAATATCCACAGGAGTTTTGGTCATAACATAAATAATAGCATATTCTGAAAAAGGATCAATTTTATAAGGTACTTCAACCAAAGGATAAAACTGATATTTATTATTAATCCAATCATAATAAGTCTTAGTCTCCTTACCTTTACCTCTTGTTTCTGCGCGCATGAATGCACCTAAAGAACCAATATAATCCTCGGCAGCAATAAAAGGCCTTTTTGGTTGGCCAATCTTTTCTAAAATTTTTTTAGCATCCTTGAACTTAATCAAAGAACATAACAAACAAACCCGATCACTAGCCAACAACTCAATCGTGTTTATAGTTCCAAAAACAGCCTTAAACGCCCAACAATTAAACAACTGATCAGCAATAATCTTATCCAAAGCCCACTCCCACCTACTACCCTCACTCTCTGTATCAAAGAATTGCAAAACCTCAGCATATTTCTCAGGATCAGCCTTATACCTCTTAAAAGCCTTTTCAGCATCGTCAAGGTATTCCTTAACTATCTTCTCATCAATAGTCAAAATTTTTGCTCTGCATTTAGGAGGAGTCTTTGGAACAGATAAACCAAAAGTCACCTTATTCTTAACAGACAACAAATACAACTGCAAACCACAAACACCTGCTTCTCCACTCTCTTTAGCTTTAATAGTCATAGGATACGCGACAGAATAAAGAATAATAATAAAAGCAGCAATAACCGTAATCATTCCAACCAAAGTCTTGAAAGCCATTTTCACGATATAAACTTAACAACTAATGCAAACAATAAAATACCTATTATAATCACCAAGAGCAACTTTGCCAAAGACTCAAAACCAATACTGCCATCCTTCATTTAACAGACCCCTCTTTACAACATATCTTATTGACCCCTGTGTCCTTAAAACTACCATAAATAATATCACACTCAGTCCCAAAAGGCATAGGAACTCCTCCTGCTTTCGCACAAGTGCTTTCTTCAACCTCCTTTAAACCCTTACCAGCTGACTTAGTCTTTTGCACAACCATGGCAATCAAAATCACCAAAATAATTAAGCCTAATAAAATTAAAATAATAGTGGAAACTGGCAAACCCTGGCCCTTTTTCATATTAATCAGCCTGTTGCAACACAACAAGCATCACACTTATAATCAGCAATATCAGCACTCTTTGGCGTGCCTCTGGCAATATAGGTGCCGCTAAGTTCTGTCTCAAAATCTGGATTGCATTCACCATCGGCCCTGACAACAAACTGAGCAGAAGGAGCTGCATTAATCGGCTTAGCCCTAACAACACACTTACCAGCACACTCGCCAGTAATCCTGCCAAACTTGCCCATCTGGCCACCAAAAATAGCTGCAATAACAACCAAAACAAGAATCCCTAAAGCAGCAATAATAATCACAGTAATAGGCAAACCCTGACCTCTTCTCATGATGTTACACCTCTCTTAAGTTTTAGAAGTAATTAAGACTATAAGTTTTTAAATGTTACGTCACAAAGCAAGGCTGATTTAAATAAGCAAAAGTTTATAGCAAAAGAGTCATGAGATGAATAAGAGCGCACTGTTTGCGAATAAGGAACAATACAACAGCAAAAAAATTCTTTAGTTGAACAAGAGGCGTCCTGCAAAATGCGTTAAGCAGAATCAGATGACTCTTAAGTTGGGTAAGCGGTTGCGAGGTAATGTGACCAGCAGAAGAAGTGGAAAACTCCTTAGCTAAAATTTTAGGCGTGCTGTTTGCACGCAATTAATACAAAAAAAAACAAGAGATAAAACAGATTTTATGTTAAAAATCAGCCAACAACAAGATCAATCAAATCAGGATCAGCCAAAAAAGCCTCCCTTTTGATATCATCCAAGACATAATGCACTTCCTTGGCTTTAATAGAAAAACTCTCATCCAAATCCTCAAGAAACTCCTCAAGATGATTCAAATCCCTAAAAAGACACTCTAACATCACATCCCAACCATTGTTGATCTTAAACAAATTATTCACATTAGCGCTGGCAATGAGCTTCTTAAAAAGAGCATCCTTCTCAGCCTTCTTGACTTTCAACAACAAAAAAGCCTTCAAATTAAAACCAAAAGCAGAAAAATCAACCAACACAGCATGCCTTAAGATCCTGCCATTAAAACCAGACCTTAACTTATGGAAAATGGTGGAGACTGGCACACCAGTCCTCTTAGAAAGCTTAGTCAAACTCATCCGGGCATCCTGCCTCAAATGCCCCAACAAAAGGAGATCTTTCTTATCCATAATTCTCACCTCAAACAAACTTAAAGGAAAGAAAAACCTTAAACTTAATCCTTATAAGGTATAAGGCAAGTTAATCCAGATTAAGGTAATCCTGCAGATACTTAAAAGCATCCTCTAAAGCAGAATAAGAGCTCTTGTTAAAAGAATAGAAATTCCTGAATTCATCCCTGATCACATCAAATGACGAAAGAGCATTCTCAACCAAATGAAGCCTCTCAGAATGTAAAGAAGACCGCTCAGGGCTGGACCAAGCAGAACACAAGAAAAAAGACCTATGAAGGACTGCGTTCCAGAACAAAAGATTAAAATTACTCAAATCAACAAGTTTTCCCCAGTCAGCCTGTTTCATCAAATCATGATAAATCTTATTATAGCCTTCAACCTCGCTTACACTGAAAGAAGAACCATAACCTAACAAATTAGCCAAGTCAAAAACAACAGGAGACAAATAAGTGTTCTCAGTATCAATAACAACAACATCATTATTATCAGTTATAAGCCAGTTCTCTGGGTGAGCATCCTTATTATAACGCCACAAAGACTTAAACTTGCTGAAAAGATCAACCAAAAGACCATAACCCTCCTTAAAATTCTTCGCAGCATCATGAGAAATGCCCAAATAAGGATTATTAACCCTCTTTTCAAGAGCCTGAGCAAGATCCAACTTACCATAACGCACATTCTCAACAGGAAACACATCATGAATCCTAAAAAGAGTCCTGACAACCTTGTTAAGAACATCCCTCTCAGCTTTTTGTTTTGAGAAAAAATGCTTAAAAAAATCCTTAAGAGAACCCCTTTGTTTTTGGTTTTCTTTCTTCAAGTAATCAAGAAGAGTCATCCCACTAACAAAAGCCTGAACATAAGAATAAAACCCCTCTTCATCAGGCTCTTGAGAGATGTAAAGCGGTTGAGAAGTGGGAATCTCATGCTCATTAAAAAAAGAAGCAGCCTCTGCCTCAGACACCAAATCATCCAAAGAATCAGACAACTTAAACACCAAAGAGTTCTTCAAAAACTCACTCTTATTAATGACCTTGACCAAACCCTTAGTCTCACCAACCCTCTCCCAATAAGGAATCTCCTTGGACAAATCAAGAACATCCTTCCATTTCTCCTCAGATAAAGAACTGCCCAAAGCCTCTGTGAAAAAAGCATCAAGAACAGACACCTCAAGTTTTGAAGGAGAATCAATCTCTTTAGCAAACTCAGAAGCAAAAGTGGAATACCAAAGAGCTTTATCTCTCTTATTAAGAATGAGATTTGCAGTAGCTAAAATGAAATAAGTGTTAAATGAACGGGAATTTCTAATCGATCGTGCTTTGTTCAAACCGTAATACAAAGGAAATACCAACCAATAAAGCGCACTTAATTTAATCTTGCTATTTCTTGACGCTAAGAAAGCTTTCTTCAACATGAGAAAAGACTCGTCAACCTTTCCAGAAATCATTTTAAAACTGGCCTCATTTATAAAATGGATGAATTCCCTATCAGGTTTCACTTTTACTCTTTTGTAAATCCTTTTTAGAAAAGGAAATAACGTTTCAGAGTATGTATGGAACAAATCTGTTAAAGAAGATGGACTTTTTTGAACAGAAGAATAAACAACCTCTTTAAGAGACTCTTTCAATGTTTTTCGATCAATCCTCTTTGCAACAACTCTTTTTTTCTTTGAATCTCCTTTTTGATACCCTGTAAGTTCATCCTTATACAAAAAAGAATCTAAAATATATGAACTAAAAGTAATGCCCATACCCCACGCTCCCGCAACTATTGCAGGAACAATAACCCCCATCAGCTTAGCTTTTTGTACAGGAAAATCTTCCCCTGACAAAAAAGACTCCAAATAATACGCTTTGTAAACAATCTGTCGCCAATGATTATTTACAAATAGATAAGCTAAAAGAGACGACATTATGAAAGTCCGATCAGGATCTTTCGCTAAAAAATGCAAAAACTTAAAATTCCAAACCATAAAAAAAAACAAGGAAGTAAGATTTTTATATCTTTTTCTCTTTTCAAGAATATATGA
>CAYPUD010000022.1:2171-10670 GCA_964413955.1 uncultured Methanosarcinales archaeon | reverse complement strand
TCTTGGGCTGAAAATTAGGCGTCCTTGATGCTGTGATTAGTAACTGCGGAAAACTCTAAAGTTAAACAAGAGGCGCGCTGCTTGCGCGCAACTGATAGTTGTTGAAGTTTTTCTTTGAAGGAGAGATCGCAGAGTTATTAGCAGGTTTTTAGAGAAAGAAAGATTTTTTTGAAAGAAAAGTCGCGAGTCATAAGTGAATTTTTGATGAAAAAGTCTTTTCTGAAGAAAAAGATTAAATGAGTTGAAGGTTGTTCTTGAGCTGAAAACAAAATCCTAAGATAAAAAGCCAATTAAAGAATATGTTTGGAATTGACACGCAGAAAGTTGACGAGACATGATTTCAGGATAGGCTGCCTGCCAGCTAAACGAAGATAAATAAAAAAGCCAAAAACGAGAGAAAAACACAACAAGTCAACAGAATCATGCTATAACAAAACTAGACATCCTAAGTTCGGTCAAAATGAATCCAGCTTCTTCTGCCCTTTCTTGAATTTCTCAAGATGATTAGGAGGCTCGATAGCCTTAAACTGAAAACCCCAATCCTCCAGCATCTTTTTAGCATTAGGAGTGATCTTAGGAGCAGCGATTATCCCTCTAATATTATCAATCCCTTTACTTGCCTGCAGCTTCTCAACATACCTTCTTAGTTGAGTGACAGCGCTCAAGTCAGCGCAATACCTCTTACATTCAATGATAGTCAAAGTGTTATTCTTGTCAACACCAAGAACATCTATGAAGCCATATCTGGTTTGCTCTTCCCTGCTTGCTGCTTTGAAACCATCCTCAATCAATTCAGGGTTATTGTAAATCATATCACTCATGTCCTTCTCAGTCCCGCTAACAACAATACTGTGCCCGTCCTCAAGCTTATGAGAATCAATGAAATAGACTTTTTTGATAAGAATATCCATAGATTCCTTCAGAGGCAGATTATTGGATTTGAGCCTTAATACATCCGAAGTATCTGAAGCGACATGAACAGAATTAGGTTTCATGTAATTGACAGGCGCATTACCATGAGGCTGATGAACAAGAAGCGCCTTGTCAGACTTGATAAGAATGACACGATCGCCAAAATCAAGAAAACTCTCTGCCCTGCCAGAATACTTGACACTGCAATGACAACCAATGATGACAGTCTTATTCTTAGACAAAGCATTATTGATCAGATCAGCAGATTCCCCAAAAGTTTTCATCTTGACACAAAGAAAGGAAAGAGCCATTTAATTTATTTTTGGTTAGCGTACTTCGTAACCTCATTAATAAGAATATCAAGTTTGATCCCTGCCTGCTTAAAGATACGCTTAGACTCCTTGCTAGCATGATAATCCCTCTCAGCAACAACCCTCTTAATGCCCGCATTGATGATAAGCTTAGCACAGTCATAACAAGGAGTCATCTTACAATAAATCGTGCCCCCCTTAACGCTGACGCCATGACGAGCTGCCTGAGCAATGGCGTTCGCCTCGCCATGAGTTGTCCTGACACAGTGCTTAGTGACAGAACCGTCCTCGTGAGTCCTCAGATGAAACTCATGGCCAACATCATCACAATGAGGCAAACCAACAGGAGAACCAGCATAACCTGTAGCGACAATACGCTTGTCTTTCACAATAACAGCTCCAAGCTTTCCCCTAGCGCAAGTCCCTCTGGAGCCAACAGTCATAGCGATACTCATGAAATACTCATCCCAAGAAGGCCTTCTGGCAAGGACGGGCATCCACTTCTTGAGAAATTTATTGACTTTTTTCTTTAAAACATCCAAAGACTTATCATTCCTGATGATGACGTCAGGATTCTGAGAGACGATATGCAATTGCTGCTTGAGTGGGTCATCACCTTGCTCTTTCTTCTCGTACTCAACAAAATCCTTAAAGGTCTTGAGCTTGTCATCCTCAGGCCTGTCCTTGCGCTTAAGCAAGCGCTCAAACCTGATTTTGGCAGGAGCCTCAATATGAACATGAATGAAATTCTTTCCAGACTTCAGGACTTCAAGCTCAAACAGATTACGAATGCTTGAAATGACATAATTCGTGTTGGGCATCATAGAATTAAAAGCGACTCTCGCAAGAACTCCAGGACCAAACTTTTTTCTAAGATCATTAGCAAACCTTATCAAAGAAGCTCGAGTTATCTTGATGTTCTTCTTTTTCATTTCATTGCGCAACAGGTCAGAAAGAGAAATGTGCAAGAAATCCCTTTCAATAAGCATATTCGCAATAGTGTCTTTTCCAGAACAATAAGATCCTGTAAGTCCAATGATCATAATATCACCTTTACAAACCTAACGAACAAACACCTCTCCTTTATATTTATTGATGGGCTGATAACTATAAGTTAAAGAATAGATTTCATTTTGTCACTTAGAGGGGAAAGACAAAGTTTAAACACAAAGAAAAGAAACAAGAGAATAAATGAAAGGAAAATTTATCGTGTTTGAAGGCATAGATGGCAGCGGAAAAGGAACACAGATGAAAAATGCCGCGGGCTTTCTATTTGATACAAACAAAGATTTTGATATCTATATGACAAGAGAACCGACAAGAGACTTCAAAGAAATAAGAGAAAAATTAGCGTCAGAGAGTGATGTGAGTGCTAATGCAGAATGGTTCGCAAAAACATTTGTAAAAGACAGAGAAAACCACCTGCAGAAATATATCCTGCCTGCACTGGAGAAAGGCACTCACGTCCTTTGCGACAGGTACAAACATTCAACTTTAGCTTACCAGACAACACAGGGAATGGACTTTGAACGACTAAAAGAGATGCACAAAGGAATGTTAATTCCTGACTTGACACTGATCTTTGACTGCCCTGCAAGAATTGCATTTGAGCGCAGAGAACAAGCGGGAGCAACAGATGTCTTTGATAAAGACCTTGAATTTCAGGAAAAGCTAAGGCAAAACTATCTCAAGCTTAAAGAAAAGCTTGCAGGAGAAAAAATAATCATCATAGACGCAACAAGAACGCCCAAAGAAATATTTTCAGAAGTGAAAAAAGAGATAAAGAAAATACTGTGAAACAATAAAGGCACCACCTCTTTTTTTGAAGATGAAAGTCACCGAACTTTTCCCACACTTAAAACAATTAAGACAGAGATAAACTCTTCAAGTATATAAACACTCTTAAACAAAAAAATACATCAAAGAAACTATATAGCAAAAGACTTGTTTTGAAACAACAATATTCCACCAATCTATTGATTGGTGGTCGAGGCGGAATTTGTTGTGTTCAAAGAACCACTCAGTGAGCAGTGCTCATTCAAACATGCCACCAGTCTATTGACTGGAGGTTCTTGACAAATCAAGATTCAACAACAAGAAGCAAAAAATGTGGCAGGAAAAGAATGAAAGAACTTTAACGAGTTTCTGAAAGAAAAACGCTGCCAAAAAATCAGATTGCACTAAACTAAAAACTGGCAAGTGCCTGAGCAGAATGGTGCAGAACTTTTCCAGTCTTTGCGTCAATCCTGAAATTTATCGTGTTGAAATTCTGAGCAAGGAAAGTTATGTTAAAAACAACAGTATCGTCAATAACCTGGATGACCAAAAACCTCTTAGAAACAACCAAGGAAGGATACTCTCTTTCAGCAACCTTAGAAGCTTCAGCTAAAGCATCATCAAAAGAAATAACCACTTTGTCAGGATCAAGCTTAGAGATGACTTTATCAGACTTAAGGATGTCTTCCTCTTTAGAGCGTACAATCTTATCCCCGCATTTGAAAGTCACCATCTTCTCAGAAACAGGACTGTAAAAACCGAACTGCCAATCACCACCTTCCATAAAAAAAGCATGCGCAAGGAAAAAATCCTTATGTTCAGAGATCCAATCCTTAAATCCTTCATCAGCCAGAAGCTCCTTAATCTTCTTGTGAAACATCCTAAACAAGGAAAAATGCCAAAGATTTAAAAAATCTTCTGAAGAAAAAACACAAATATGCTGACACTGATAGGCTTAGGATTAGGAAACCACAAAGACATAACCCTGAAAGGGCTGGAACGAGTGAAGAAAGCAGACAAGGTATATCTTGATGAATACACTTCAAGGTTTGAAGATTCCGCAAGGGATCTTGAGAACTTCTATGGTAAGAAAGTGATACGAGCGACAAGAGATATACTTGAATCAGAAAGATTGGTTGAAGAAGCAAAAAAGGAAAATATTGTGTTGCTGGTCGTGGGAGATGCATTAAGCGCAACAACACACATAGACCTCCTGATGCAGGCAAAGAAAGAAAACATTGAGGTAGAAGTGATACACAATGCAAGCATCTTGACTGCAATAGGGACAACAGGATTGCAACTATATAAGTTCGGCAAGACAACAAGCATCCCATTCTGGAAAGATAACTACAAACCAGAGAACTTTTACGAAGTCCTGCAGCAGAACAAGAGCATAGGAGCGCACACACTCATGCTCCTTGACATAACTCCCGAAAGATGCATGACAATAAAAGAAGCAATAGAACTCCTGCTCAAAACAGAAGAGAAGAGAAAAGAAAAAATATTTGACAAGACAACATTATGCATAGGATGCGCAAGAATAGGAAGCGCAGACCAAAAGATAAAGGCAGGGACAGCTGAAGAACTCATGAAAGAAGATTTTGGAGAGCCATTGCATTGTTTGATAGTGCCTGGAGAATTACATTTTGTTGAAGAAGAAGCGATAACATTTTTGCGTTGAAGCGCTTTCAACGATATTTTTATAAAAGAATACTTTCAGATTCAGATAAGGCAGCTTTTAATAAAGCCCTGTAGTCTAGCGGCCAAGGATGCAGGCCTTTGGAGCCTGAGACCCCGGTTCGAATCCGGGCAGGGCTATCAAGCTGTAAAAAGCCAAAAAAGGTGATAGGATGATCAACGAATTCCTACAAGACATGAAAGCATTGGGAGGCCTGCCAATATATGTAATAATAATCGCGCTATTTCTGACGATGGGCGATTTTATAATATCAACAGCATTAACAATAGGGCTTGTCATATCCTATGCAGTAACAATAGGTATAAGGTCGATCTATTTTAAAGAAAGACCAAAGAAAGTGAAGTACAAGACCAAGCTGGAGAAATTAGACGCGAGCAGTTTCCCAAGCATGCACACAATAAGAGTTGTTGTATTAGGGATAATACTCGCCACAGCAATAAGCACTCCTTTGTTCAGCATTTTAGCGATACCTTGCATAATCCTAGCAGCATACGCCAGAGTGAAACTAAAAAGACATCATCTGATAGATGTAGCAGCAGGAGCAGTATTTGGGATATTGATCGCATTAGTCTCAATATGGATAACTAATTTAATATTTTAATAGAAACAAAAGGCAGTCATGTATGAGGATGACTCTAACAAGGCAAAGTCAACTTAATAGCGTTAATGCCTATGCCGCGCGAAAGATGTTGAGGGTAGAAGCATAAGACTCTTGGGCTGAATAAGAGGCGCACTGCTTGTGCGCTGATTGATAATCATGGTTGTTTTTTTTTCTGAAAGAGAAATCGCAGAATTATCGAAAAACTTTTTAAGCTAAAAATCACGGGGCAGAAAGTAGTTGTTTTCGAACTGGGAAATAATATTTACGTTGAAAAAACCTAAGTTGAGACTACGCTTGGCAGCAAAGGCACACTTAAGTTGACTTTGCCCTCTAACAAAAACAAAAAAGCCAATAAAAATCAAAAAACCTATAATAAATGTGATCAGGCAAAATAAGCAAAAATCAAGCATAAAAAAATAAAACAATTTTAAAGAAAAAAACAGTAAATAATAAAAATAAACAAGAAAATTCTCTGAGAAAACAGCTCCATAGTCTAGCGGCCAAGGATATCAGGCTCTGGACCTGAAGACCCCGGTTCGAATCCGGGTGGAGCTATATTTTTCTCATCCTTTTTGGGTATCATCTTCAGAAATTGATGGCATAAAACCAAATCTGCTTAATTAAATTATCTTATTAGTCTTCTTCAACCTTACAGAATCCGCCAAAAGTCTTGATAGCTTCTACCCAAACAGTGCCTTTGGCAGCAGAAATCCTCTGATCAACCCCAATGTTGAAATATTCATCGCCAATTTTGATCTTAGCGACGCCACCTTCATAGATCCCTTCAAGTTCGATGAAAAACTCTCCCTTAGGGGTGCTGATAGTCTCGCTTGCTTTGACGCCTCTGAGTGTCCTGCACAGCTTCTTATCAGGGTACTTGAAACAGACGCCGACACCCCATACAGTATTTACGCAACTGCTGTATCTGTCACAATCACCCTGATTACAGCAACTACCATCAGCTAAACATTTGTTCTGATCCTCACAAAAGAAATAACCATCATTACACACGCACTTTTTTGAATCTTCATTATAGCTCTGATGGAATCCGCAGATAGTGTCAGCAACACACTCATGATTAACACAACTCTCACCACTCTTGCAATCCTTATCGGAACAGCAGCTTCCTTCAACATCATCTACAGCGCAAAAGCCATCACAAACAGTCCCTTTACAGACACATTTTCCATCTTCGCAAACAAAATTATTGCTGCAAATCACCTTGTCGCAGGAAAGACGAGCTGTTTCGTCCTCAATACTAGAATCATGGGCAGTCACATTTGAAGCTGGTTTAGGAACATCAACGACGCTAGCAGCATCAACGCTATGATTCACAGCAGAAATCTTATGAGCTATAATCTCATTGCTAGCTGAACAAGCGACAAGGAAAACCAACAACAGTCCAAAAAGCCATCTCATGAAGCACCACTCAAGAATAGTTCTTTTTAAACTTTTCGGAGGTAAGTCAAAGAGATAGAGCAAAGAAGGAAACAAAACCTCGCTTTTTTTCTTTCAACAAAAGAAATGAAATCAACACAATTGTTCAGATCCACTCTGTTTAGAGATAGGTTTTTCAGTTCCACTTAAGAGTTTCACTTTACTTTCACTTCAGTCTTAGCTTTAGACTTTTTCTTAGCATTTTAAGCCGCTTTTTTTTAACTTAGTCAGAACCTTCAAAAGCTTTTTGTGGGATACTTTATTGCTAGCCAAGTAACTGACAGTGTGGGTCTTCCAACCACCACCATCAAGATCAGAGAATATCCCTCCAGCTTCCTCGACAATCAAAGCACCGGCAGCTGTGCTGAAAGGGTCGAACTTCTCAGCAAGCTTAATCCTTGCAGAAAACCTGCCGCAAGCAACAAAAGCAAGCTCAATAGAAGAACAACCAAAATAACGCGTCAGATTAAGGTTCACAACATTGATGGAATCAAGCTTGCAGAGATTAGTTGGATTGCTTACCAGAACTGCCTTATTCTTATCAGATGCTTCATTGACGAAAATCCGCTTCTTATTGAGAAAAGCGCCCTTGCCTCTTACTGCATGAAATGTCTCTCTAAGCAAAGGCGCGTGAACCAAAGCGATTACAGGAATGCCTTTATGCAAGACAGCAACAGAAACAGCAAACAAAGGAAGGCCATTAGCATAATTGATAGTGCCATCAAGAGGATCAATCACCCAAATATAATCGCTATTTTTCTTTTTGCTGTCCCTAACATTGTTATTTTTATTTTTAGGCTTGCTTTCCTCAGCAAGAAAAGAATGATCAGGGAAGCTCTTCCTGACAATCCTTTTGATAAGCCTCTCAGCGAGAATATCAGCGTCTAACGCAAAATCCCACACACCTTTCTTGACCTTGATCCTTGCAGAATCCTGTTTCTTGACCAGAAAAGAAGCTGCATCCTTAGCAGCTGACATCGCAGTCCTAAGCAGAACATCAGCACTAACCTCTTTTTTCATAATACAATATAAGAAAACACAAAGATTTAAAAAGTATTCGCCAGTCTAACCAAGAATTCAAGGGGCAAATCGGTGAAAGCTTGTTTGCGCTCAAGAAAAAGCAAAGATAAAGTAAAGATAAAGCAAAGAAGATAACAAAAGACAAAGAAAAATACAGAGAAACTTTGCGAGAAACTGCAAGACTGCTTCTTGAATGGAGAAAAGAAAATGGCAAGAATGTATTCAAGGGTAAAAGGAAAGTCAGGCTCAAAAAAGCCACTCAATATGACAAAGCCAGTATGGGTAAGATACGGAGAGAAAGAGATAGAGATGCTTATAGCAAAACTGGCAAAAGAAGGCAAAAGCTCAAGCGAGATAGGGACAGTGCTGAGAGACAGCTATGGAATACCCAGCGTGAAGCAGATAACAGGCAAGAAGATACAACAGATACTAGCTGAGAAAAAACTTCTGAAAGAGATTCCAGAAGACTTAAGAGACCTGATAAAAAGAGCATTGATGATCAGAAAACATATGGAACACAATAAGCACGACATGACTGCAAAAAGAGGCCTGCAATTGACAGAATCAAAAGTCAACAGGCTGGTAAAGTACTATAAACAAAAAGGAAAACTGCCAGCAGAGTGGAAATACAATCCAGAAACAGCAAAGATGTTTATTGAATAAATTTTTTATTTCAATTTTTCTTTTCTTGATTTTCTTCTCAAAAAACAAATAATAGCTAAAAAAAGACTCAAAGATAAAAA
>CAYPUD010000022.1:0-2071 GCA_964413955.1 uncultured Methanosarcinales archaeon | reverse complement strand
TTCAAAGAGTTGCCCTGATCTTATCAATAGAGTCAGCAACGTTCTCTCCTTTCTTTGTGAGGGTCAACAACTTGAGCCTTCCCTGCTTATCAAAATTGACAAGACCCTCTCTTTCCATCTCCTGAAGAATCTTAACAACATGCGAATAAGTGCAATCAACACTCTTAGCCAAAGAGCTTGCATAAACTTCTGATTTAGCGTTCCTCAATTCAACCAACATCATGGCAGGCTTTTCACGAAATAAAACCTTAAAGATTTTCTTGTTTTTGAATCCCACTGTAGATCCCCCCCAATATTGTGATAAAACGATTGTATTATAATATATATTTAAATGTTTCGTTTGTGTCTTCACTGAACAAAACTAAAAAGTCCCTAAAAAATTATCACAAAGCTGCGATAAAAACATATAAAAACCCACCCATAAAAACAAGAAAAATGCTCTTTCCATACAACAAGATAAGGCCTTTTCAGGCAGAGATGATGAGCGCAATAGAAAACGCGCTAAAAGAACGAAAATTCCTGCTCATCCACGCGCCGACAGGACTGGGAAAGACAGCAGGAGCGCTGGCTCCAGCGATAGAATACGCGCTCGCAAACAAGAAAACCATATTCTTCCTCACTTCAAGGCACACACAACAGAACGTGGTATTTGAGACAGTAAAAAAGATCAACGAAACACAAGGAACAGATTTGCAAGTGACAGGAATAATAGGAAAAAGACAGATGTGCGCGCAGCCAAATGTCGAACAATTAAGCTCAAACGACTTTACAGAATACTGCAAAGCGCTGATTACTGACAAGGCATGCACATTCTACGAGAACAGCAAGAAAAAAGTGGTCAAAGAATTTATTGAGCCGCAAGTCAGAAACAAAAAACCAGACGAGCTGATAAGGATCTGCAAGTCACACTATCTTTGCCCATACGAGATAAGCATACAAGCAGCAAAAAGCGCACTGATAATAATATCAGATTATTACTACATCTTCAACAAGCATATCAGAAACGCAGCACTAGGCAAGATGAAAAAAGAACTCAAAGACTCAATAATCATAATAGACGAGGCTCACAACCTTCCGCAAAGACTAAGAAAACTCCTGTCAAGACAATTGACAAACAAGATGCTGAGTTTTGCAAGAAAAGAAGCCCAAAAATACGGACAAGAAAAAATAATGCCCGCTCTTGACAAGCTAACAGAAGAATTAAACAAGATCTCAGAGAAACTGAACAAGGAAGAAGAAAGGATAATCAAGAAAAGAGAGATAGAGCTAAAAGATGCAGAAGATATTGCAGATGAACTTGAAGAAGCAGCAAAAATCGTCTTAGTGGATAAGAAAAGGACAGTGCTGAACACAATAGCAAACTTCCTGAAAAACTGGAAAGAAGATGAAGGGTACTCAAGAATACTCAAGAAAGAAACAGACGACACAATAATCCTGAAGCACAACTGCATAGACCCTGCATTACTGACAAAAGAAGTGTTTGACGAGGCTCATGCAGTGATAGCGATGTCAGGCACACTGCAGCCATTAGACATGTACGCAGACGTCCTCGGATTTCCAAAGGATACTGTCAAGAAAGAATACCCAAGCCCATTCCCAGACAAGAACAAACTAGTGATCATATTTCCCAGAACAACAACAAAATTCTCAAAAAGAGACGAGAAACAATATGACAACATAGCAAAAGTGACAGCAGCAATGGCAAACGCAATCCCAGGAAAAACAGCCATATTCTTCCCAAGCTACCATCTGCGCGATTCAGTCCTGAAGTATTTTGAAGAATACTATGAGAATTCAATATATCTGGAACAAAGCAAGACAACAAAAGAAGAGAAAGAAAAATTGCTGGAGAAATTCAAAAAAACGAAAAAAGCAGCATTGTTAGGGGCAGCAACAGGAAGCTTTGGAGAAGGGATAGACATGCCAGGGGTATTGAAAGGAGTCATAATCGTGGGGCTGCCACTCCAGAAGCCAGACCTTGAGACACAACAGAAAATACAATATTACGACGACAAATTCGGAAAAGGATGGGACTATGGGTATGTACTGCCAGCTATGACAACAAGCTTCC
>CAYPUD010000021.1:0-10700 GCA_964413955.1 uncultured Methanosarcinales archaeon | reverse complement strand
TCAACCAAAATAACTAGGCATCTCATTCTTCATCTGCTTCGCCCTTGCCTTAGAGAAATTCTGCCTCAAATCCTCATAAGCCTTCTCAACCTCTGCAGTAACAGAAGGAAACACCCTCTCTAAAGCTGCTTTGAAATGCTTCATCTTAACTTCCTTAGAACTAATATTCTCCCTCAAAGCAGCAACAGCGGCCTCCCTGCACAAAGCCTCAATATCAGCACCAACAAAACCCTGAGTATCTTCAGCCAACTTATCAATCTTGACATCAGAAGCCAAAGGCATTCCCTTAGTATGAACCAACAAAATAGACTTCCTAGCCTCAACATCAGGAATAGGAGTCAAAATAATCCTATCAAACCTGCCAGGCCTCAACAGACTAGGGTCAAGAATGTCAGGACGATTAGTCGCGCCAATAACAACAATATCATTCAACTCCTCCAAACCATCAATCTCAGTCAACAACTGATTAACAACACGCTCAGTAACATGAGAATCACCACCCAAACCCCTACGAGGAGCAAGACTATCAATCTCATCAAAGAAAATAATAGTCGGAGCAGTCTGCCTAGCCTTCTTAAAAACCTCCCGAACAGCCTTCTCACTCTCACCAACCCACTTACTCAAGAGCTCAGGCCCTTTCACACTAATAAAATTCGCATTAGACTCATTAGCAACAGCCTTAGCAAGCAAAGTCTTACCAGTACCAGGAGCGCCATACAACAAAATACCCATAGGCGGCCTAACACCAAGCCTCTTAAAAGAATCAGGCTTTTTCAAAGGCCACTCAACAGCCTCCTTAAGCTCTTGCTTAACATTCTCCAAACCACCAACAGAATCCCATTTAACATTAGGAACTTCAACAAAAACCTCACGCAAAGCACTAGGACGAACAACCTTGAGAGCTTCCTTAAAGTCTTTCTTTGTAATGACCAACTTCTCAAGAATCTCACGAGACAAAGGCTCCTCACTATCATACTTAATATCAGGCAAAACCTTTCTCAAAACAACCATAGCAGCTTCCTTAGCAAGAGCAGCCAAATCAGCACCAACAAAACCATGAGTCAAAGCAGCCAACTCCTTAAGATTGACTGACTTCAAAGGCATACCCCTGGTATGAATCTTCAAAATATTCAACCTACCCTCTTTGTTAGGAACACCAATTTCAAGCTCCCTATCAAACCTGCCAGGCCTTCGCAAAGCAGGATCCAAAATATTAGGAACATTGGTTGCAGCAATAACAACAATCTTACCCCTAGACTTCAAACCATCCATCAAAGCAAGCAACTGAGCAACAACACGCTTTTCAACCTCCCCCCTAGTCTCCTCCCTCTTAGTGGCGATAGCATCAATCTCATCAATAAAAATAATAGACGGAGCATTCTTCTCTGCCTCCTCAAACTTTTTTCTTAAATTTTGTTCAGACTGGCCATAATACTTGCTATTATGAAGAAGTAATAAATTCTGAGTAACAAAACTATCTTTATCGACAGTAAAATCAAATAATTCCCTCTCACCAACAAAATTAATTTTTTTGATCTGCTCCCAACCAATATCTTTCCTTGCCAACAAATTAAATTCATTAAGCAGAACATCATCCACAATCTCAAATTTTTTAGCTAAGTTAAAAAGCTTATTCAAAGAAAATCTTGTAAATTTATTTTCTCCATAAATATAATAATCATTATTCCTGAAATCTTTATATTTTATTTTATCTTTTATTGATTTAACAAGAAAAGCAGGCTTAGGAATATTTTCAAATTCTTTAATTTTTTTATTAGACAAAATCTTTTTAATTCTGTCAAGTTTTACTCCTGAACTTCCAATTGACAAAAATCTTTTCCGCCCTTCATAACCTCTCATAACTAATTCATACATCAACCCTTTAGGAGTATTATGACGATTAACTTTTGTAGAAATCCCTAATCTTAACTGCATCAAAGATTGAAGGTCTAACAAGAAATTTTTAGATTTACAAAAAATTTTAGGTGTGGGGTAATTTTCTTTTTTGCCATCTTTTGTTCTAAAAGGGGTCATTGCGACACAACCATCACCGTCAAAATAACCTTTGACAAAAGCCTCAATCTCTTTTTTTGGCAAATTGAACATATAATCACAAATTCTGCTCTCTTTTTTGCCTGCATCAACACCTAATTTATTAATAAACTCAGCGAGAAGTTTAGAATAAATAACAACTCTTCCATCATCGTATTCTTTAACATTTTTAACCAAAAACAACTTTTTTGCTAATTTTTTAAATCTAGCTCTTAATACTGCTTCGTCATTAGCAAAAGTTAAACTCTCTTTTCTTTTATCTATATGTCCATCTGACATAACTAAGCCTAAAAACTCCATAAGAAAAGGAGAGGTCTGTTTAGGTAATTTTATCCAATTGCTCCTTGACAAATTCCTACTCTTGATAGAGAATAAACCATTTTTTTCAATTAAATCAGGAACTGAAAAATTAATCTCATAACTTTTTCCCTTAATCTTTAGATTTTTTACTTTTGCAACAAAATCCCCTTTTTTTAAATTCTCTAACTTTTTCCAAACCAAGCCTCCTTTACTGTAAACCAAAAAAGGCTGATTCTTAGAAACAATAATAGAATTACCATCATTAAATTCAACCTTATAAGAAGGTGCTTTTAACTTAGTGGCATGAGTAATTTTAGCCTTAACTATGTCGCCCTTTTTATCAATAGCATAAGTTAACACTGGCTTAGTTAATTTGACAACCTTAATTTTATCGCCTTCGACAACGCCATTTTTTTCAGCAAAATTAAAAATATCCTTTGCCTTAATGCTGCCTTTTGGATTGGTCAAAATTTTAGTATTCCCATCAACACACATAATCTCAGGACCATTAATCAAAATAAAATGAGCATTAGTCTCATTAGCAACAGCCTTAGCAAGAAGAGTCTTACCAGTACCAGGGGGACCATGCAAAAGAACGCCCTTAGGAGGCTCAATACCCAACCTTTCAAAAATCTCAGGATGCTTAAGAGGAAGCTCAACCATCTCCCTAATCTTCCTAACCTCATCCTTCAAACCACCAATATCCTCATAAGTAACCTCAGGAATAGTCTCCTCCTTAACCTCAACAGGCTCAGGACTCACAACAACCTCAGTTTGGTCAGTAATAATAACAGCAGCCTTAGGATTAGTCTCAGCAACAATAAACTTCAAATCACCAAAACCATAAGGCACCATCTTATCCAACATCTGAAAAACCTCATCAAAAAAAGGACTGCCACTCATAGTCGTCCTTCTACGCCTAGTGCCTCCAAGAGAAATAACATCACCCTTAACAACAGCCCTTCCAAGAAGACCCTGCCTAAAAACAGCAGGGCTAGCCCTAATAGTAATACCCTCCCTAGCAGGAGCAATAACAACACGCTTCGCAGGAACAACACTCGCCTTCCTAACCTTAACAACCTCACCAATACCAGTCCGAGCATTCCTCCTAACCAAACCATCCATACGAACAATATTCAGGCCAATATCACCAGGATAAGCCCTGTCAACCATCGCCACAGTCTTTCTCTGGCCTTCAATCTCAACAATATCGCCAGGCCTCACCCCCAGCTCACGCATAAAGCCAGTGTCAACCCTAACAATACCTTTATTAACATCATCCTGAATCGATTCAGCAACCTTTAACTTAAGCTCATTCACCATAACAACCACCTTTGAGTAAGCACTAACTTATAAATCTTATGGAAACAAAAGAAAAAAAATTATTTCTGCTTGACAGAAACCTTAGGCAATTGGATCGGAGGCGGAAGATTCACTTCCCTTGCAAGGATCAAAGCCTCAATGTTGCTCTTAGTAACAATCTGATTCAATACAACATTCAAGACCTCATCAGGCATCTTCTTCTCCTTCTTCCACTTCTCAACACACTCCTTAACCTTATCTGGCTTGTCAAAATAAGTCAAAGACCCCTCAACAGTGATGTTCGCAATCTTAGGATCATAATCCGCAGTGAACTTAAAACTGACCTCCAAAACAGTCTGCTTAGCAGTGCCAAGAAACAAATCAACAGTATTGACATCAATAACAGAGATGTTATGATTAACACTAATCTTGCCCTTAGGAGGGTTTAGCCTCTCCACGCTCAACTTATTAAACTTCAAACCTAAAACTCCCATTTTATATCACCTTTTGCAAGAAAAAATCAGAATCAATATATAAATCATTCGGAAAAAACTAATGATAAATCATTATCAAACAGTGATTGTAATACCTTAAATATATAGTTCTCAAAATATAACAAAATGATGAATCTTTTAGCACAACCAATAATCTTCAACATAATAATCGTAATTGCAAGCATATTCATACTATTCAAAGCAGCAGACTACCTAATCATAGGAATAAGCAGTTATGCAAAAAAATTAGGGCTAAGCGACGCAATAATAGGCCTGATAGTGGTGGCGTTCGCAGCAAGCCTGCCAGAGATGATAGCCTCAATCGCAGGATTCACTAAAGAAGCATCAGTAGGGTTTGGAGCAATACTAGGAAGCAACATGGTTCATGCAGGACTAGCATTAGGAGTGCTGGCAGTGTTTGCAGGGAAAATGCCAATAGAAAAAAGCGTATTCCAGAAACACAAATTGATATTATGGCTGTTCCTGATGCTGCCGTTTGTTTTATTGATTATCGATGGGGAACTGGGAAGAATCGACGGAGTTATTTTGATAACAGTATTTGTGATATACATCAGCAGACTGATCTATCTGGAAAGCAAAACAGGAAAAGTAAAAGAAAAAGTCAAAATAAAAAGAGTCTGGAAAGACGCAGCAGTATTTTTAGGATGCTTAACCGCAATGATACTATCAGGAAGATACCTTGTATTTAGCTCAGTCAATCTGGCGCATGAGATAGGAGTTCCTGCATATTTCATCTCACTGACAGTAATAGCAATAGGGGCAACAATGCCTGACTTGGCTGTGGAGATAAAATCAATATTCAAAGGACATGCACAAATTGGTTTAGGAGACTTGATGGGAAGCCTGATGATAGAGTTGCTATTGTTTTTTGGAGTTGTAGCGTTGATAAACCCAATAAAAGTCAACCTGACAGAAATAATGAATGCGTTAATCTTTTTAATGATATCAATAACAGCAATCGTATTCTTCATGAGAGGAAAAGCAATAACCTGGAAACAAGGGATAATATTGTTAGGATTGTATGCAGCTTTTATGGTGATAGAAGTTGTGAAGATGATTTGAGAAGTTAAGTGTAGGATGATGAAACTCTGAGTTAAAAATTAGGCGCGCGAGATAATGTGATTAGTAACTGTAGAAAAACTTTTGGGTTGAACAAGAGGCGCACTGCTTGTGCGCGAACTTATTAGTTGTTGAAGTTTTTCTTTGAAGGAAAGATTGCAGAGTTGTTGGCTGTTTTTTTAGATAAAGCAAAAGTATTCTCTGAGGATAAAAAGTCGCAGAGTTGATAGCAAGTTTTATCGGAAAGATAATCTGTCTGGGAAAAAGAAGTTAAGAAAAAAGCAACAATTTCTTGATCTTGAAACAGAGAACTCTGCCACAATATAGAACTGCGCCACAAAGGCGCACTAGAATACAACAAAAGAAAATGCTCTAAAGCTAAGCACAAGATCAATCGATTATGGTCTTGTCAGGGACGCATAAGAATTTAACCAAGGAAAATGACAAGTGTCAAGCACAAAAGCCTAATGACAGAAAAGTAAACAAAAAGCTGACTGAAGACTACGCTTTCAAGCGTAGAAAAGCTGATAAACTAATAATTGGAAAGAGTTAAAAAGAAAACAAAGAAACAACAAGATATGAACTTAGTAGATGTACACTGCCATCTGACACATGAAAGATTCAAGAAAGACATTGACGAAGTGATAACAAGAGCAAAAGAAACAGGAGTGAAAGCAATAATCTGCTCAGGAGTGAATCCAGAAGACAACCGCAAAGTCCTTGAACTATCACAAAAATACGACATAGTCAAAGCATCACTAGGAATATACCCAATAGATGCTCTAGGATTAGCGCCAGACGAAACAGGACTGCCAAGACATGAAGGAGAGATTGATCTGGAAAAAGAATTCTCATTTTTCAGAGAAAACAAAGACAAGATCATTGCTGTTGGTGAAGTAGGACTGGACTATTACTGGATAAAAGACGAAAAAATCCACGCAAGGATGAGAGAAAACTTCCAGAAAATCATAGAATTCTGCGAAAAAGAAAACCTTCCAATAATCGTGCATACAAGAAAAGCAGAGAAAGACTGCATAGAAATGCTAGAGAAATCCAAACTAAAAAAAGTAGTGCTGCACAGCTTCCAAGGAAACAAGAAACTGATCCAGCGAGCAGCAAAATTAGGATACAGCTTTTCAATCCCTTGCACGATAAACAAACTACAACACTTCCAAATGCTGGCAGAGATGGTCAACATAAACCAATTGCTGACAGAAACAGACGCGCCATGGCTAAGCCCTGTGCAAGGCGAGAGGAATGAGCCAAAGAACGTGAAAGCGACAGTTGAAAGAATAGCAGAAATAAAAGGAATAACACCAGAAGAATGCGCAAATAATATATTCATGAAGTATCAATGAATGTTCCTTTAAACATTGATCTTCTCAGCAGCAACAGCAATCTACGCAAAAACACTAAAGATGAAAGAATTCATGGCTTCATAAAAATCATGAGAAACTAAAGCTCACTAAAAGGCTTGCCACATAAAACCTTAAACAAAACATCACGCAAATCCTTGATCTTAACACGCTTCTGCTCAGCAGTGTCTCTATCCCTGATAGTCACATCATCATTCTCCAAACTATCAAAATCAACAGTAATACACAAAGGAACTCCAATCTCATCAAGCCTGGCATAACGTTTTCCAATACTGCCAGTCTTATCAAACACCAACTCATAACAAGACTTCAACTCATCAAAAATCGCTTTAGCTTTCTTAACCAGCTCAGGCTTGTTAGACAGAAGAGGAAAAACTCCAGCATGCAAAGGAGCCAGATTAGGCTTTAAAGACAAAACAACCCTATCCTTATCATTCTTTAAAGCGTTCTCAAGGACAGCATAAAAAGTCCTATTAGTTCCAATAGAAATCTCCCAAACATGAGGAACAAACTTCCTACCAGTCTTATCATCAACAACAGAAAAATCCTGCTTACTGCCCTGCATATGGCCCTTAAGATCATGATCCGTCCTGTAATTATTAGCAACCAACTCAAGCCAGCCAATACTGGTTTCAACCTCAAAATCAAAGGCCTCTTTAGCATAAAAAGCCCTCTCATTTGAATCAAGTTCCCTAAAACGCATCTTCTCACGCTTCAAACCAAGACTCTCAAAAAACTGCTGAGTACGCGCAAGAAAATAAGCAATTAGTTTACCGCTGACTAAATTATGCCTAACTAAATCTGCAGCGGAAATCAGAAACGTAGAATTGACTTTTTTCATTAAACTGGGCGAATCTTTACCTAACATAACCATAATCTCATAATCCTCGACATCCTCCCAGCCATCAATCTCATCAATCCTCTCAGGATCAAAAAAAACCTCAGACTCCATCTGAGAAAACTCAACACTCCTAATCAAAGTCTGCCTAGGAGAAATCTCATTACGAAAAGCCAAACCAACCTGAGAAACACCCTTAGGCAACTTCATACGCATAGTCTTGAACAGCCTGGCAAAATCCAAAAAAATATTCTGACAAGTCTCAGGCCTCAAATAAACATCAGAAGATTTTTCACTAACACCAACAACAGCCTTAACCATCAAACTAGAACGCTCAACATCAGAAAGCTCACCACCACACTTCTTATTAGGGCAAACAATCTTATTCTCCCTCAAAGCAGCAGTAAGATCCTTAATATCCATCGCCTCTTTAAATTCCTTACCGGTTATTTCAGATAATAACTTATCAGCCCTATAAACAGCACCACACTTCCTGCAGACAGTAACAGGATCATTAAAGCCCTCTAAATGACCGCTTGCCTCAAAAACAGACTTAGGAAGAGCCAAAGCTCCATCAATCTCCAAAAAACCCTCTTTCTGAACAAGCTCCCTACGCCACACACTAATTATCTTCCTTCTAATAGCAGCACCATAAGGACCAAAATCAAAGAAACCAGCAGGGTGATCAGAATAAATCTCACTAGCAGGAAAAAACAAACTCCTCCTCAAAGCCAAATTAACAACATCATCATATTTTGACATAAAAAACAAAGAAAAAACAGGGGTTTAAATAGTTTTTTACTCTTTTAAAAAATAAACAAGCAATCACATCAGCGCAATTTAATTTCGAAAGATTTAAATACATAATGTGATGTATTAAGATACATAATGAAAACAGAAGAAAAAATAATAAGGCTCTTCATAAAAGAAAAAACCCAGAAAACAATCAGAGAAATCTCAAAAAAGATAAAAGCAGACTATAAGATAACCCACACAGCAGTACAGAGACTAATAAACAAAAAAATATTGCTCTCAAAAACCATCGGCAAGAGCACAGTATGTGAAATGAATGCTGACTATTATGGCCAAGAAATCTACAAAGCAGAAGATGATATAAAAAAAGATCTTCTAAAAAACAAAAATATAAAACAAATATACAAAGAGATTTTGACAAGAACAAAGTCAAGTTTTTTCATATTCCTTGTGTTTGGTTCTCAAGCTAAAGGCAAAACAACAAAACAATCAGATATTGATATCATGTTCATCTCGAATAAGGCGGGTTTTGAAGAAGAAATAAATTCGATAATCTCGCTAATACCACTAAAAACACATACATTAGTCTTTACAGAAGAAGAATTCATAAGAATGAAAGACTCAAAAACCTCAAATGTAATCAAAGAAGCCATAGAAAACAACGTAATCTTATACGGGATAGAAAATTACTACAAACTAAAAAATGCTTAGTGAAAAAAGAATTAAGGAAGCAGAGTCAAATGTAAGAAGATATTTGGCAGAGGGTCTGCTAAAGAAAAAGACAAACAACACCGCCAAAGAAATGTACATAGAGAACTGCAACACATCCCTAGAAACCGCACAAAAATTATTGTCTCTAGAAACTGAGTCATACAAACCTCATCTTTGGGTAATCGTCTCAGCATATTATGCTATGTATTACATCGCAAATGCTGTCCTGCTTAGTGTGAATTATAAAGTTGGAGATAAAATAAGCCATAAAGTCACAATTGATGCGCTAATTGTTTTCGTAAGAGAAAAACTGAAGAAAGGCCTCATAGAAGAGTATGAAGAAACAAAAGAAGACGCATTAGAGCTGATATCATCTAAAGCAGACTCAATCATACAATCATTAGACTATGAAAGAGAAAAACGCTCAAAATTCCAGTACCAAATGGATGAACAAGCAAAAAAAGCAAAAGCATTAACGTCACTAGAAAGAGCAAAAGTATTTGTTTTTGAAATGAAAAAATTGTTATGATCTAAGTGATACACTATATTTGCGATAAAACAGAAAACTAAAATCAACCATTCCTCAACCAATCCAACTCCTCACCACTCAACTCCAAAAAAGAAACATCAACACCATTCTTGACAAACAACCTCAAATAAGGAAGCATGGCATTGGCCTTGCGAGCAGAACAATGAATTACCTTAGAGAATTTCTGAGCAACAGATCTTCTCAACTCTTTATTCTTCTTAGCCATCCAATACTTCAAAATCCTCTTAGGCGGCTGATACTTGGTAAAGCCCCTCTTAGGGCCATACTTTGAAACAGCAACACCCGCAGTGATAAGATCATGCGCATAAACCATGAAACGCCAATGCTGCCACCTGCGAATCCTGCCAAGAAAAACATCAGCCCTGCTAAGCTTATCAAAAGCATCAGCCAATTCTTTGCCACGATATTCAAGGGGCAAGTTCTCCTCAATCCACAACAAACTCTGGTTCAGGTCCTCACTTACAGCATCCAAAGCACCAAGAGCAACCAAAGGATCAGAAGACTTCAAGATCTTGATCAAAGCATTAAACATGGTCTCAGTCTGAGCCCTATCATCAACAGAATCAACACCATCCTTGCTAAGCTGAGAAGAAACAGCCAAACCCTGCAAGTCAGTAACAGCCGCACGAACATCACCACCACACCTGCGAGCAATACTCTTGGTGACAGTATCATCAACAACAACACCTTCTTTCTCAAGAATATTTCTCAAAAGCTTGTTGATCGACAGATAATTCGGAGAATTCCACGCAACAAGATTGCAGACAGACCTCAAAGAACTCAACTTAGAATCCCACGCATCATTAGCAGTACAAATAACAGGAAAACCAGTCCTCTTGATCAAGCCGACCAAAGCAGAAATGCCGCCTCTGTCCTCATTACCAGCCAAACCATCAACCTCATCAACAAGAATCAACTTATCCTTAGAAAACAAAGACCTCTGCCTGATAGCATTCCCAACCTTTTCATTGATCTTATCAGCATTACGAAAATCACTCGCATTAACCTCAATCAACTCAAGATCCCTTTCGTTAGCAATAGCATGAATCGTTGAAGTCTTTCCAGTCCCAGGAGAACCATACAACAACAAAGCCTTCTTTTTTTGTGTCTTGAACTTATCAAGAAAATCAATGATTTTAGAAGTAGAAGGATGAAACAAAGCCTTAACATTTTTAGGAGCATACTTATCAGTCCAAAGCATAAAAAAGACAAGAAGATAATAAGTTTAAAAAATTAATGAAAAA